>CALCIC010000873.1 GCA_937907405.1 uncultured Isosphaeraceae bacterium
GAGACCGGCGCCCCCCTGGCCGAGATAGTCGTTCTCGAAGATCACCTTCACCTTGGAGCCGTGACGATGGGCCTCGTCGCAGACCGCCTGGACGTCGCGCTCGACGTACTTCCAGTCGCCGCTGAGCGCCTTGCCGACGTTGACGACCATGTCGATCTCGGCAGCGCCGTCGCGGCAGGCGATCTCGGTCTCGAACCGCTTGACCTCCGTCCCGCTCGCGCCGTGCGGAAAGCCGATCACGCAGCCGACCTTGACGTCGCTGCCGTGCAACAACTCGACCGCGCGCGAGACCGCGTAGGGCTTGATGCAGACCGAGGCCACCTTGTACTTGACGGCGACCGCGCAGCCGGCCTCCAACTCCGCATCCGTCATCGTCGGGTGCAACAGCGAGTGATCGATCATCCCGGCCATGTCTTCATAAGTGTACTTCATGGCGCGACTCCAAGGAAAATGAGTAAGCCGGAGGTTTCTCGGGGGCTTCATCCAGTGTTTCCCAAGCTCCACGGCTTCGCAACCCGTCGCGCCCTCGTTTAGGAAATGCGCCACGCGTCGATCGGAACGACAGTCGAGCCGTCGACGGCGAGGTCGGCGAGGACGCGGCCGATCAGGCACGAAAATTTGAAGCCGTGGCCGCTGCAAGGGCTGGCGAGCAGCACGTCGGAGCGGGCCGGATGGCGGTCGACGAGGAACCGCTCGCCGGGGGCGACGGTGTAAAGGCAGACCTCGGTCAGACCGATCTCGGCCGAGCCGAGCATCGGAACATGGGCGCGGAGGAAGTCGCGGACGAGCGAGCGGTAGGCTTCGCCGATTTCCGGATCGGGGTCGTCGGGATCGGCGTCGGGGCCGCCGTGCCGCGCGACCTTCACGCCCAGACCTTGATAATCGGGCATGCCGTAGAACGTCTCGTCGACGGTCCCCCCCTTGCAGATGAAGCCGGGAAACCGGCCGATCCCGAACGCCGCGGGATCGGCGGCCCGGAAGTAGAGCACCTGCTGTCGGGTCGGTTGGACCGGCAACGCGAGGTCGGGCAAGAGTCGGCCGACCCACGCGCCGGCCGCGACGATCAACCGATCGGCTTCGATCCTCAGGTCGTCGGTCACGACCACCGGCCGCGCGCCGTCGAGATCGATCCGGCGCACCGGTGTTTCCGCGAGGATTCGGGTCGTCGGAGCAAGCCGCCGGGCCAGATCGATCTGCGTCGCGACGGCTTTCGACGCGAGCAACATGCCGGCGTCGGGCTCGAAGACGACGTCGTGATCGCAAGGGAGCGAGAAGCTCGGGGCGGCGTCGTTCCAGTCGGCGCCCGACATCCGCCGATGCGGCACGTCGAGCGCCAGGAGGTTCTCGGCCACCCGCGCGACGTAATCGCCGCCCGACGGGTTGAACGACACGCCGCCGGTTCGAATGAACAAGGGAGTGGCGGCGTCGGCTTCAAGCTCGCGCCAGGCCCGATAGGCCGGCGGCATCAGCCGGGCGTAGTCGGGGTCGGCGTATGAGTGGCGTATGATCCGGGCCGCGCCGTGCGAACTCCCTCGGGAGTGGCCGAGGGCGAACTGCTCGACCAGCCAGACTTCCTCTCCACGACGGGCGAGGTGGTACGCAGCCGCCGCGCCCATCGCGCCCGCTCCGACGATCACGTTCCTCACCGAAACGTGTTGCATTCGTCTCACCTGAATTTGTGGAACGGACGGCCGTTCCGCATGAATTGTGGAGCGGCGGTTTTTGATCTGCCTTGACTGAGCCAGCCTACGGCCGGGGCCCGCCTGATCGCGGGAAGCGCGTCGACGGCGAGAGGGGCCTCGGCCGTGAGCGGCGCCTGCGCAACGACCGATGAAGCTTCGCCGGAAGACGGGAGGGGGGCTTGCGGCGTGACGGCCGCCGGAACGCCGAAGACCTGGAGATCGTAGAGCGAATAATTGATCGCCGTCGCGCTCGTCTTGGTGCAGTAGATCCGGATGTAGCGCCCCGCTCCCGAAAGACCCGACTGATCGTCGAGCCCAGGGGCGCTGCGGCCTTCAACGTTGCGGATGGTCGTCCAGTTCACGCCGTCGTCGCTGACCTGAATCTGGTAGTCGACGGCGTAGGCGGTTTCCCAGTTGAGCCGGACGGCGTTGATGTTGTACCGGGCGCCGAGGTCGACGGAGATCCAGCCGGTCTGGGTATTCTGCATCCATTGCCCGGTCGACCATCGCGTGCTGGGATTGGAGTCGAGGGCGCGGGAGGCCTCGAAGCCGGGGCCTTCGACGGTCGAGGACGTGGCCGTCTTCCCCGCTGCAAGATCCGTAAGCGGCGTTCCATAAACCTTCACGTCGTACAGCGAGTAATTGATCGCCGTCGCGCTGGTCTTGGTGCAATAGATCCGGACGTAGCGGCCGACGCCCGAAAGGCCGTCGTACGTCACGAGCCCCGTCTGGGAATTGCCGGTGATCGTCTTGAGGGTGGTCCAGTCGGTTCCGTTGGTGCTGGCCTGGATCTGGTAATCGACGGCGTAGGCGGTTTCCCAGTTGAGTTGGACGCCGTTGAGATTGTAAATGGCGCCGAGATCGACGGCGAACCAGCCGGTCTGGGTGTTCTGCATCCACTGGCCGCTCGACCATCGCGTGCTGGATGACGTGTCGACGGCCATCGCGGGAGCGTACCCCGGCCCCTCCACGGTGGAACTGGTCGCGGGCTTGCCGGCCGCGAGATTGCTCATGCGCGTGCCGTAGACGTTCAGGTCGAAGAGCGAATAGTTGGCGGTGGCGTTGGTCTGGGTGCAGTAGATCCGGACGTAGCGGCCGACGCCGGAAAGTCCGCCCTGGTCGTCGACGCCGGGAGCGGATCGGCCGTTGACGTACCGGATGGTCGTCCAGTTCGCGTCGTCGTCGCTGATCTGGATCTGGTAGTTGACCGCGTAGGCTCTCTCCCAGTTCAAACGGACGTCGGCGACGTTGTACAGGCCGCCGAGGTCGACGGTGATCCAGCCGGTCTGGGTGTTCTGCATCCACTGGCCGCTCGACCAGCGCGTGTCCGAATTGAGGTCGACGGCCGCCTGGGGGTTGAACGCGGTGTTCTCGATGGTCGACGAAAAAACGGGGGCCTTGGCGGCGAGGTCGACCGCGGGCGACACCTGAATGCCATTGACCTCGGCGGCCCCGTTGACCGTCGCGAACGCGATCTGGATCGTCCCCTGGGCGTCGGCCTGGATGATGAAGTCGCGAGCGACCGCCTTGTTCTTGCCGCCGGCCTGGGCGAAGACGTCGAAGTCGTCAAGCGCCGTCGCGCCGTTGATCGAGACGTCGAACAACCGCTGACCCGCGCCTGAGACCGACAGCTCGGCGAAGTCGAGGCGGACGTCGTACGCCTTCCCCGCGACCAGGCCGCCGAACTTATAGGAGAAGTCGCCGACCCGAGCCGCCTGGGAGATCTGCTGGGGCGCGGGCGAGTCGACGCCGCCGACGTCGACTGCCGACGTGGTCGTAATGGTCGTTCCGCCGCTGAACCCGGCGTCGGCGCCGTACGCGCCGGTCGCGCCGCCGCCGGCGTCGACGGCGGTCGGACCGGCGGCCGTCTGAACCGGCTGAAGCACCTTCGCGACGGCCATAGCCGGATTGAGGACGCCCCCGGTGCTCGACCAGGCGCCCACCGACTGGGCGTGGGGCGTCGCCGTCTGCTTGAGGACGTCGATCACGGCGCGGGCCGACCGTCCCGCGGGCATCAGGTTGGATACGACCCCGGCGACCCCGGACGCGTACGCCGCTGAATACGACGTGTAGCCTTCCGGCCCGGCGTATGCGCCCAGATCAACGTGAATCGGCCCCCAGTTCGACGGGGGAGTCAGCTTGCCCTGGGCGTCGACCGCCGCGGCCACCAGCACGTTCGTCGGCGTCGGTCGCTTGGCGCTGTAAGCTGGATCGTCGGCGTAAGGGGGGAAGACCGGAATCACGTCGATGTTGGTCGAGCCGTTGCCTGGCGCGGTCACGACGACGGCGCCTTTGGTCTCGGCGTACTGGATCGCCTGGACCAGCGACGTACCGTTGTACGGCGAGGACGGATCAAAGAGACTCGGGTCGTAGTACGTGTTGACGCTGAGATTGATCACCGACGCGCCGTGGTCGGCGGCGTAATACACCCCCCGGATCAGCGCGTCGGGGTCGATGTTGAGCCCCGACGACGTGTCGCGGATCGGCATGATCTTGACGTCGACCGGCGCGTTCCCCGCGGCGGCCGACGCGTCCCGAATCCCCTGGACGATCATCCCAGCGACGACCGAGCCGTGTCCGTGCTGGAGGCTCGTGTCCTGGATCGTCCGGCCGCCCCCCGCGGCGTACGAGACCTTGTTGTAGGCGTCGTACCCCGAGTTGAGATCGAGGTAAGGCAGGACCGATTGGTCCGTAAGGTCGACCCCGGAATCGACAAGCGCGATCAACGTGGTCAGGAGGGTGCGATCTTCCAAGGGGAGGAAGTCGTGAATCCGGTTCCGCCGAGTTCGCGCTCGAAGCATGGTGAGGACAACCTTGTTCAAGGGGTGTTGCTTCCGTTCTCGCCGTCGCCGGCCCGCATGCATCTGACTGGAATATAGCAGCCGTTTTCGAATCTTGAGAATTCAGTGGACGAGGACGCGTCGATTGGAGCGCACAAGCCGTCCGGCTCGGAAAATCCGAGAAAGCCGCACTCCCCGAACACGACGTCCGCGCTCGACGGTCGATCATGGAACCGGCCGCCGGCTGGGCGTTGACACCGATTGATTGCATTCTTTAGACTTGAGGTTGCAACCCTGTAGATCAGATCCTGGGGCGTTTCGAGTCGGGTTTTCCGAAACTGGACGAAGGCCGCGGTCAAACCGCGCCAGCCGTGATAGGGAGCGATTGGGGCCGTCGCCTCCCGCTCAGTTGGAAGAAGCCGAGGACGCGAGAAACTGCGTTACGCCTGCGAGCAGCGCGCAACCCCGTGAGAATCCTGCGATGAGCAGCCTGGAGCTTTACAATCGCGTGGTCGGCTCGCTCGATCAGGCGTCGATGCTCTATTTCTTCGTCGGCGGCGCGACGGCGATCGCGATCGCGGCGATCCTGTACGCGATCGGAAGGCTTCGCTTGCTCGCGACCGGGCTCGGCGTCCTGGGGGTGCTGTCGCTGATGATCGGGTTGGTGATGATTCACCAAGCCAAGGTGGTCGACCGCCGCGACGAGTTCGTCACGGTCCGGCACTGGCGGTTTTCGGAACTGGTGCGGCTTGAAGCGAGAGCGGCCCTCCTTTGCCTTCCCACGGCGGTCGCTTTCATCATGCTCCAACTGTTCCGGACGGCGCAACGACGGCGGCGGCGGACTCTTCCCAGCCATCTCAAGCAAGGGAAAGTCAACTTCGCCCACGGCGATTACGACGCCGCCATGTCGTCGTACAACGAAGTGCTTAAGATCGCCCCCTTCCTCGGCGACGCCTATCTCCAACGCGGCTGCGCGCACGAGGCCAAGGGAGAATGCCAGGCCGCCCTCGTCGACTACGATCAGGCGCTGCGCAACGACCCCCATCTCGCCGGCGCTTACCTCCATCGAGGTCGCGTGAGGGTCGAACTCGGCGACCTCGACGCCGCCGAGGAGGACTTCAACCACTTCATGTCCATGCGCCCCAACGACGTCGACGGCTATCTCAATCGCGGCATCTGTCTGGCCAAAAAAGGGGACGCCGTCAACGCCGCCGCCGACTTTCACCGCGTCCTAAAGTTGACGAACCACTCCGACTTCGCCGACCCCGCCCGCCTGCATCTCGCCGAGCTGGATGCCATCGAGGCGACCCGGTCGCACGTGACCGCTCCCGCGGCCCTCGACTCCGCGCCCCGGCCGGCGGGCGACGATCTGAGCTGACCTGGCGCGCGACGAACTTGCGGACCCGGCCCGGCACGCTCGACCGCGGCGTTTGGCGCCGACCGCGCGGCGGCTTGCTTTGGACGGCGCAACGCTGCATCCTGGTTCGGGACGAATACCAGGGCGGACCGAAGGGGCGTGGCATGAAGCGACCGGGTGGGACCACGGGATCAACGGCGACGGCGACGTCCCATCGCCGGGTCGGATTGGCGATGTCGGCCCTGGCCGCGTTGCTGACGATCGCCACCCTGGGGGGGCCCGGGCTGACCATCGACGAGCCGCTCGACGTCCGGCCGGGGCGCGACTACTTCACCGTGGCGCAGCGGGCGGGTTGGCGGTTCTTCGAGCGCGCGAACGTCGATCTCGCGTTCCGAGACAACGCCGAGCATCCGCCGCTGGGCCGCTGGCTGCTTGGACTGGCGTCGCGGCTCGGCGAGCCTTTCGAGCCGCTCTGGAACGGGTTCGACCCCACCGGGGTCCACGTCGCATCGGGCCGATTCGCCCCCGCGTTGGCGTTCGCCGCGCTGGTCGGGTTGATCGCCGCCGAGGCCGCCCGGCGATGGGGGACGTCGTCGGGCCTGGCGGCGGGTTGGGCGCTTCTGGTGATGCCCCGGGTCTTCAGCCACGCCCATCTCGCCGCGCTCGATACGTTTCTCAGCCTCTTTTGGACCCTCGCGCTGCTGGCCGGCGCGCGGGCCGTCGAGGCGCGCCGGGTCACGCCGGCGATGCTTGGCGCCGGCGCGCTCTGGGCGCTCGCGCTGCTGACCAAGATCCACGCCTGGCTTCTGGCCCCCTTGATCCTGTCCTGGGCGCTCGCCCGGCTTCCGCCCTCAAGGGCCGTCAAGGCGATGGCGGTCTGGACGACTTCGGGCGTGGTCCTGTTCTTCGCCGGCTGGCCCTGGCTCTGGTACGACACCATCGCACGTTGGACCGCGTACTGGGGGACCAGCGTCGCGCGGGCGACGATCCGGGTCGAGTACTTCGGCCGGATCTGGAACGATCGCGACGTGCCGTGGCATTACCCCTGGCTCTATTTCGCCGTCACCGTCCCCGTCCTCCTCCATGCCGCCGGCGCATTAGGGGTCGTCCGCGCCTGGAGAGCGCGTCGCGAGGACCGCCTTCCGTTTTTGCTGATTGCATCGATTCTCCTGTTTTTAACAGTCTTCAGTACGGGAGTTCCCGTGTACGACGGAGAACGTCTGTTCCTGCACGTGTTTCCCGCATGGGCGATGCTCATCGGCTACGGCTGCGGACGTGTATGGGAAGTCGTTCAGGGTTCGCGGCCGGGCCGGATCATGGTCGTGGGGGTCTTGCTCAGCCAGTCGTACGGCGTGGTCACGATGCACCCGTTCGGCCTCAGCTATTACAATTTCCTCGTCGGGGGCCTGCCCGGGGCCGAGCGGCTGGGCCTGGAATTGACGTATTGGGGAGACGCGGTGGATCGGGTCTTGCTCGACGAACTGGCGCGCCGGGCCGACGAGGGGAGCGTCGCCGCGCTCGCGCCGACGCTCTATCCGGGCCAGGGGGTGATGACCACCACCGCGTCCCTCGCCCGGCGCGACGTCATCCTCCAGGATGAATCGGCCGTCGACCGCGCCGACTGGGTCGTCGTCTCCCGGCGCCGCGCCTACTGGAGCCCCGAACTCGTCAAAGCCCTCGACTCCGTAGCCGGACACGACCTCCAGGTCGCCAGCCGAAGCCGACAAGGAGTCTGGCTTTCGGCCCTCTGGCGTGTTCGCAGGCCCCCGAATCCTAACCCGAGAAACGGCGATAAACCATTCATCCCTTAGTGGTTGGGGCTCGGACAGGCGGCCGCTTGCAAGAATCGCACCCAGGACGACTAGCCGTCTTTCTGCTAATCCGTAAAATATGTTCAGAACGAATTGAACGATCCACGGAGAGGCTGCCGATGGCGGATCTGACGCATTTCAATGATCGGGGAGCGAGTCGGATGGTCGACGTCTCCGCCAAGGCGTCGAGTCTGCGGACGGCGACGGCCAGCGGGTTGGTCCGCATGAGGGCGGAGACGCTGGCGTTGATCGTCGATCGGAAGTCAGCCAAGGGGGACGTGCTGGAAGTCGCTCGGCTGGCGGGGATCATGGCGGCGAAGCGGACGGGCGACCTGATTCCGCTCTGCCATCCGTTGGGCCTCGACGGCGTCGAGATCGACCTGACTCCTCGACCGCCGGACGCGCTGGAGATCGTCGCGACCGCCCGGCTTCACGGTCGAACGGGGGTCGAGATGGAAGCGATGACGGCGGTCAGCGTCGCGGCCCTGACCGTGTACGACATGTGCAAGGCCGTCGACCGCGGCATGGTGGTCGATCGTGTGAG
>CALCIC010000874.1 GCA_937907405.1 uncultured Isosphaeraceae bacterium
TTCGGCGATCAGCTCCCGGCGCGCTTCATCGACGGTCGCGAGTGCGAAATCGAGCAGCGCGGAGCGGTTGACCAGCGGGACCAGCAGCCGGACCGGACCGGCCGCCGCCGCGCGGAGGATCGCGCGCGCCTGCTCCTTGAACATCCGTTGCAGGTTCGGCGCTTCCAGGACCAGCCGCCAGTCGAGCGCGTGGGCCGAGCTCGGCGCGGTCGACGAGCCCTGCGCCAGCTTGTCGGGGCGGAGGTCGAAGGTCCGGATCGTCACGCGACGACCGCGCACGGCCTCGATCAACCGGCGGTAGATCTCGACCTGCTCCTCTTCGGTCGGCAGCGTGCGGCGGGCCAGAAAGATCATCTCCGATCGATACAACCCCACGGCGCCCGCGCCCCGGGCGACGACCTGGTCGGCCTCGCTGAGAAGGTTGACGTTGGCCTCGACCCGAGGGACTCCCGGCCGATCGGCGACGACGCTCGGCGCGGAGGGGGACGCCCCCCGACGCAGCCGCTCGACGCGCGGCGCGCGGTCGGGGGCTTCCGACTCCGGAGCGAGGTCGACGGTCCCGGCGGCGCCGTCGATCGCAATCCGCCGGCCGGGCTGGACCCGATCGAACAGGCCGTTCACGTGCCCGACCATCGGCAGGCCCAGGCTGCGCGCGATGATCCCGGCGTGGCACTGCGGGCCGCCGTGCTCGACCGCCACCCCGACCAGGCGGTCGAGATCGACCGAGAACAGATCGAGGACCGACGCCTCGCGAGCGACCAGGACCAACCGGCCCTCGCGGACGATTGCGGCGCCTTCGCGCGGGCGGAGGTGCCAGAAGACCCGGCGGAACACGTCCTTGACGTCGAAGATCCGTTCCTGAAACAGCGGGTTGCTCAGCTTGGCGAAGCTGGCGACGTAGACGTCGAGCGTCCGCGAGACGGACTCCTCGGCGGAATCGCCGACCGCGAGCCGGGCGTCGAGGTCACGCTCGACGGTCCGATCCTGGAGGATCATGAGCTGAGCCTGAAGGATCGCGCCGTGGTCTTCGCCCACGATCGCCGAGATCCGCCTGCTGAGCCGGGCGATCTCCTCGCGGGCCGCCTCGACCGCCTCGTTCAGCCGAAGCTTCTCGACCGCCGGATCGACGGCCCCGCGCGGGGGAAGCGGCCCGAGCGTCGTGTGGCCGTCGATGACGTACGCCAGCCCCGACCCTTGCCCCGGCGAGAGCGCGCAACCCCGCAAGATCGACGAGGAAGCCCCGGGAGGCGGCGACGAAAGGCCGGGAATGACGCTGGCCGCACGGGCCGCGGCGGCCACCTGTTCAAGCAGCCGCGCGCCGGTGACCAAGGGGGCGAGCTGCGAGGCGGCCGTCACCAGCATCCGGGTCTCGTTCGCCGAGAACGGCCGCCGATCGGCCGTCTGGACCACCAGCACCCCCTGCACGACCCCCGACTCGATGATCGGCACGCCGAGAAACGAGTGGAACGGGTCCTCGCCGGCTTCCGGGAAATACTTGAAGCGGGGATGGGCGACGGCGTCGGCCTCCATCACCGGCGCGACGCGCTCCGCCACCAGGCCCGTAAGGCCCTCGTCGAACCGCATCCGCACCCGTCCCACCCCCGACGGATCGAGCCCCACGGTCGCCGCCAGCACGAGATCGCCGCGGACCGGATCGACCAGGTACACCGACGATACGTCCGTCCCGTACCGCCCGTGGATCAGCCCGACGATGTTCGCCAGCGTCTCCCGGGGATCGTGAGCGTGCGCGACCAGCCTGCTGATCTCTTCAAGCGTCAGAAGCAACGATCCTTCATGCGTGGGAGCGACGGTGCTGATCATGGTTCATCCCTGCGCAAAAAAAGACGATGCAACGACCTCGTCGACTCAGCCCGCACGACCGAGAACCACCCCTCTTTTGCAAGAAGCGTGCCACCGCCGCGGCCTCGTATTCTTCGGGTCTTCACCCCGGTCTCGGCCGCCGACGCCCTGCGGAGCGGCAGTCGTGCGCATGATCGCGGCAGAGGGGCGCGGCGGTCGTGGTTCCTGTATTCGACCTCCGATCGGGTTTATAGTGGGTGATCGTCCCGCATGGTTCGGTCGCAACTTTTCCGAGGGCTTCTCTCATCATGTCTACTCGACTTTTTCGGCTTGGTCGCACCGGGCTGTTCGTTGCGGCCGGCGCGTGCGCCTCGATCTGCGTGGCCGGGCCGTTGTTGACGTCCCACGTTCCGACTCCCAGCGGCTGGCGGCAGCATGATATGCGGCGTCCCAAGCCGCCGGTCGTCGAGCCGGGTCGGGCACTTACGGAATCGTCCGCGCCGGCCGACGCGGTCGTCCTGTTCGACGGCAAGGACCTTGACGCCTGGCAGTCGGCGGGCGGCGGCAAGGCGGCCTGGAGGCTGTCCGACGGCGCATTCGAGGTCTCGCCGGGCGCCGGAGCGATCCAGACCAGGGAGTCGTTCGGCGACGTCCAGCTTCACCTCGAATGGGCCTCCCCCAATCCCCCCCGAGGCGCGAGCCAGGACCGCGGCAACAGCGGCGTCTTCCTGATGGGCAAGTTCGAGCTTCAGGTGCTCGACTCCTACAAGGCCGAGACCTACGCCGACGGCCAGGCCGGCGCGCTCTACGGCCAGTACCCGCCGCTTTACAACGCCACCCGCCCCCCCGGCGAATGGCAAGCCTACGACGTCGCCTTCCATGCTCCCCGGTTCGACAAGGACGGCCGCCTGACCGAGCCGGCGCGGTTCACGGTGTTTCTCAACGGCGTCCTGGTCCAGAACAACGAGATGTTGACCGGCAACACGTCGTGGATCGAGGCGACGCCGTATGAGCCGGGCGTCGACCACGGCCCGATCCAGCTCCAGGACCACGGCCACCCCGTCCGGTTCCGCAACATCTGGCTTCGCAAGCTCCCCGAACGCGCCGCCCCGACGGCCGCGGATCGTCATGAGCCCAAGATCGTCGAGCTTCCTCAGGCTGAACTCGACGCCCTGACCGGCGTCTACACCAGGGGGACGGGCGCCCAGGCGATGAAGGTGGACGTAACCCGCCAGGGGGGCCATCTGTTCTTCAAGCTCCCGTTCCGCTCGTCCCCGCTTGAGATCGTCCCGGTCTCGCCGTCCCGATTCGAACTCCCCCAGACCGACGGCGACTTCGAATTCGAGAAGGACGCCGAAGGCCGTGTCACCGGAGTTAAGATGAGGATCGGCGACGGCGGCAAGAATCTGCTTACCAAGCTCAATCCGTAATGTCGATTCCATCGGACCCGACGGCGTGGACGACGGCGGCAGGCTCGGCGGGGGGATCGATCTCGGCTTGGGATGATCGGTTTAATTTAACCAAACCCGTCCAGCCGTGGTAAAGTTAGATTGGAGGAGTCTGTCGCCTCGACTCATCCTCGATCTTTGCCAATGCGGGAGTCGGTTGAAGGAATGCCGTTTTCCGCGCGATCGAAGCCAATCGCCCCCGAGTCGCCGGCGCGTGCATGGCTCGGACGGCCGATCGAGGATTCGCTCGTCGGCCCTTCGGGCTTGCACGGTTCGCCCTCGAGACGGGTTTTTGGAGACGAACGAAGCGGGATCGTCCCAAATCGTAAGGGGCTAGCTTGACAGTGTTTGAGC
>CALCIC010000875.1 GCA_937907405.1 uncultured Isosphaeraceae bacterium
GGAGCGGGAAAAACGGCAATCCGAGGCTACCCATCAACCGCCTCTGTTGGACGAGATTCCCCACCCACTTTCGAGACGCTCACCCGAATCCAGACGCGAGCGCGCCGATTCCTTGACAGGGGGGCGTCGGGGGTCGATCATGGACGGTTGATCTGGCTCGCATCGCGCGTTTGCACCCCGCCTCGAAAGCCGCCCGCGTGGAACCTTCCAGCCGACATTCCTGGACCCGAAGCCTCGACCGCCTGCTGGCGCCGCTGGTGTTGGTCGCGATCATCGTCGGTCAAACGGGGAGCGCGTCGGCGGTCTCGGTCTCGTCGGCCTCCGGCTTCGATCCCCATGAGCACAGTCTGTTCTGCGGCTGCGGCGTCAAGTGCAAGCAGGCGGCGTGCTGCTGCTCGCCCGAGGATGAGAAGCCTCGGTCCGGCTCGCCGACTTCGACCGACGCGGGGCCGTGCATGAACTCCGCTCCTTGCGGCGTTCCGACGCCGGCGAACGCGCCGGCGTCGGGCGTCGGCGCCAAGGTCGCCGCGCTTGCTCCATGCGAGCGCGGGACGCTCGTCAACGTGGGCCGGCTGCTTCCTGATTTCACGCTTTGCATCTTCCCTCCCCGGCGGTCCAGCCGCCTTGACGATCCCCCGGAACGCCCGGACGTCGCCTGAATCCCGATCATCGTCTCCGATGTCGGCGGTCCGGCGGCCGCTCCATGCGCGGTCGCCGCGGCCCGCAACGTCCTCGCCTGTTCGTCCACGGCCGTCGTGAGCCGAGCCCTATTCGGGCCGTCGGCGTCGCGCCGGTCCGCGTTCCGCTCTTGAATACGTTGAGGGATCATGACATGAAGCGGCGTCCTGGTTTTACGTTGATCGAGTTGCTGGTGGTCATCGCGATCATCGCGGTGTTGATCGCCCTGCTGTTGCCCGCCGTGCAGGCCGCCCGCGAGGCGGCTCGGCGGATGCAGTGCACCAACAATCTGAAGCAGATCGGCATCGCGCTGCACAATTATCATTCGGCCGTGAACACGTTTCCGGTCGGTTTCCTGTTCCCCAGGCCGAGCCCCGGCGGGACCAACTCCCAGGGGATACCCGACCTGCACTGGCGGTGGTCGGTCCTGGCTCAGTTGTCGCCGTACATGGAGCAGTCGTCGATCTACAACACGATGAACTTCGACTGGCCGATCGCGCCGGGGCCGGGCGCCTCGGGGCCGTTCGCCGGCTTCCCGGCGTGGAAGCCGTTCCCGGTGCACAGCACGTCGATCTCGGCCAAGGTGGGCTTCTTCCTCTGCCCGAGCGACGGGGCGCCGCCGAGCGTCACGCTTCCCGACGGCGTCAGCACTTACGGCCCGACCAACTACCATTTCTGCACCGGCGACGGCCAGCCGGGCAGCGGCCGAGTCGGCGACGCGGGGAACCCGAACAACGCCGCGGTCGCGGCCGACGGCGCGTTCATCCTGGGGCCGCCGCAATCGATGGCGACGATCACCGACGGGTCGAGCAACACCGCGGCGGCCTCCGAGCAGTTGATCGGTCCCGCCTCCGGCGGCGTCACCACGACGGCCGGGCCCACGCCCCCCCAGGACGCCCGCAGGGGGGCGGTCTACGTCGCATCGTCCCCGCTGCCCGACGACCCGACCGCAGGCTGCAACGGCATGATCGCCGGCTGGCGGCTTGACAAGGGCTACGGCTGGTGGGACGGCGACTACCGCAGTTCGCTCTACAACCACTACCTGACGCCGAACTCGAAGATCTACGACTGCTGGCAGTCCAGCCCGCCCCACAACCCGGCGATCAAGGCGGCGCGCGGCAACCACCCCGGCGGCGTGAACGTCCTTTGCTGCGACGGCCACGTCCAGTTCGTCAAGGACTCCGTCAGCCTCCCCACCTGGCGCGCCCTCAGCACCCGGAACGGCGGCGAGGTGGTCTCGGCCGACGCTTATTGACGACGCAGCGGGAGCATGCCGTCCCCGCGCCCTCTAACTTCTTCCCAATACACGAATCGGAAACCACCATGACGAAGCGCCTGATCGTCCTTCTCGCCCTGGCCGCGCCCGCATCGGTCTTTGCTCATGATACGTGGGTCGAGACCAACACGAACCTCATCCGGTCCGGCGACGTGGTCCACATCGACCTGAAGCTCGGCAACCACGGCAACGAGCACCGCGATTACAGGCTGGCGGGCAAGCTGGGGCTTGAGGGCGCCAGTCTGGAAGTGGTCGGGCCGGACGGGAAGCGGTACGACCTGAAGGATCGGCTGATCGACACCGGGTATACGCCCCAGGAGGGCTACTGGACGACCCGGTTCGAGCCCTCCGAGCCGGGGCTGTACGTCGTCGGCCACCGCTCCGACCGGGTCGTGAGCTACGCGCCTGAGCGGTCGATCAAGGGGGCGAAGACCTATTTCGTGGCCTCGCCCAGCCTGGACAAGCCGCCGACGAACAATCCCGGCTTCGACAAGCCGCTCGGCCATGACCTTGAGTTGGTCCCGGTCGTCAACCCCGTCATGCCGATGGGGCCCGGCACGCTGATCCGCGTCCGTCTGCTCTACAAGGGCCGACCGCTGGCCGGCGAGCGGGTCTCGTTCATCCCCCGGGGCGCCAGCCTGAAGCCCGGGCTCGACGACCGCTACGAGCGGCTCACCGACGAGAACGGCGAGGCGTCGTTCGAGCCGACCGAGGCGAACAGCTACCTGATCGCCGCGCACAAGACCGAGCCGAAGCAGGGGGGCGAACTCGATGGCAAGCCGTACGAGTTCACGAAATACGGCGCGACCCTGACCGTTTTCGTCCCGCGCATCTGCCCCTGCTGCGGGGGCTGACGACTCGGCTTCTGAAGTCAGAAGCCGCGCCGGCCCACGGTGTCGATGTCGGCTTCCTCGAAGTGCGGCTTGGCGGGGGAGGTCTGGTCGGTCGCTCGGCCCTCCCTCATCGCGTTGTGCAGCGTCAGAACGGTCCCGCAGATCACGCCCGTCACTCCCACGCACCCGGCCGAGATCCAGGCGGCGACGTCGGCGGCCCGAGAGTCCACTGAACCTTGAGTCGCCGCCAGGGCGATCCCAAAGACGCAGATCGGAACCCAGACCCCCACCCCGGTGGCTCCGGTCGCATTATGGCTCACGGTCTCGCCCGGCATCGGCCTGCCCGTCTCAAGGGCCCTCAAGCGCTCGGCGTGCAGGAGTTCGCGGTCCTTGGCGGCATGTCGCATGCTGAGGACGACCGGAAGCGCGACGACGATCATGAGGACCGCCACGGAGGCGAATATCACGAGCAACAAGGTACTGAGTTCGGTTGGCGCCATGAGAGTTCCTCTGGTGAGAGCCCGGGACCAGGATGGTCTTCGTCGCGGAGCCGACATTATTGCAGCCCGGTCGGCCGTCGCGGCGTCAATGCTTCTTCTTGTGGCAGGCCAGGTCGATGACGACCGTGGCGGCCAGGATCAGGACGTCGTCCTCCCCCTCGGCGACGTCGACGCCGTAGGTGTCGGTCCAGGAGAACCATTGCTTCGAGACGGTCGCCGCAATCCGCCCGCCGCGCTCGAACCTGTACTCATGGTC
>CALCIC010000876.1 GCA_937907405.1 uncultured Isosphaeraceae bacterium
GCACCCCGACGCTGGTCTTCGACGAGATCGACACGGGCGTCGGCGGTCGACTGGGCGCGGCCCTCGGCAAGACGCTCGCCGAGCTGGCGCGGCATCATCAGGTCGTCTGCGTGACCCACCTGCCGCAGATGGCCAGCTTCGCCCGCAAGCAATGGGTCATCCGCAAGCAGACCGATCGGGGACGGACCCGCACGACCATCTCCCCGCTCGAAGAGTCGGAGCGCGTCGCCGAGCTCGCCGCCATGCTCCGAGGCGACTCCGCCGCCGAGGGGACCCGCCGCGAGGCCCTCGACATGCTTCAGGAGGCGCGGGCCGTCCGATGATCTGGTATGATCGACGTCGCGGGACGTGACGGGTTCCTATTTCGGCCTTGAGTTCGACGGAGCCGATGACGCGATCGCCAGGATCAACGACTCGGAACGTTCCGATGGACTCGTCCGCTCCGCCGCCGCGAAGCTCGGCCGATCCGGGCGCTTCCGTGTTCGTTTGGGGCGTCTGGGGCGCGTCGTTGCTGCTCGCGCTCTGGTACGTGGCGAGTTGCGGCCCCGACGTGCCGCTCTGGGACGATTACGCGGTCGCCCCGCAGCTCTGCGATCAGGCCCCGGTCACCCTGTCGTGGCTCTGGTCGCAGCACAGCGAGCATCGCATCCCCCTGGCGAGGCTGGTGTTGCTGGGGGTGTTCCGGGCGGACGGCGCAGACCCTCGGCCGGTGATGATCCTGATCACCGCGCTCCTCGCCGCCGCATCGGCCGCGCTGCTGGGCGCCGCGGCGCGCGCGCCCGAAGGTCGGAAGTACGCCGACGCGTTCCTCCCCCTCTTGATGATGCACCTGGGCCATCACGACAATTTGCTGTGGGCGATTCAGATCACCTACGTCGTCCCGACGGCGCTGCTCTGCCTCGTGCTGAGACTCGTCGCGACTCAGGACGAACAACCGAGCCTGATTCGCTGCGGACTCGTGGCGGCATGTCTGGCGGTCATGCCTCTGTGCAACGCCGGCGGCCTGATCCTCATCCCCCCGTTGGCGCTCTGGCTGCTTGCGATGGGCGTCGTTGAGGCGCGATCCGGCAGGCCCGGGGGACGTGCGCGAGGCGTCCTGATCCTGGCCGAATCGGCGCCGGCCCTGATCCTGGCCGCCCTCTACCTTCGAGGGTATTCCGCGCCGCGCCACCACGCCGCGCCGGCGGGCGTGTTCGCCGCGCTCCGCACCGCCTTGCAATTCCTCGCGACCTCGCTGGGCAGGCCCGGCGTCTGGCTCTGGCCGTGGTCGGGCGTCTTCGTCGGATGCCTGTCGGCGGCTGCCGGAGCGGTGTTGCTCGGCGCCTGGTGTTCAAGGCCGAAGGAGCGCGCGCGTGTCGCGGGGTTTCTCTGCGTGCTCGGGGCGGTCGGCGCGCTCGCCCTGGCGACGGGTTGGGGACGATCGGGCGAGGACGACCTGGCCGGCTTGCAACCCAGGTACACCACGCTGGCGGCCCCGGCCCTGGCCGTCGTCTACATCGTGATCGCATATTACGGCCCGGTCGTTCTCAGGTCGCTCGTCCCGATGGTCCTCTTCGCGGTCTTCTCTACGCTGCTTTGGCCGAACACCCAGGAGGCGATCGAAGCGGGCCGGAACGCGAGGGAGCGGGCCGCGGTCTTCGATCGCGACGTGGCGGCCGGCATGCCCCCCTATCGGCTGGTCCGTCGCCACGTCCCGTTCCTCCACCCGTCTCAACGGGCGATGCACGGATATCTGGAGATGCTTCGCAACGCGAAGATCGGCAAGTTCGGGAGGATTCGCCGCGATCCGAGTTTTCGCGAGCGGCCCGTCGCGCTGAGCCCGGCCGACGTCCGACTCGGGCGATGGACCGACGGCGAGCTGATCGCCACGGGCGTCGACCCCTGGGTCCGGTTCGAGCTCCCCGCAACCGAGAGGATCGCCGGCGTCCGGATTCGCTACGACCACCACAACGACGACGGCTCTCCATCAAGGTTCCGCCTGGCCTGGCGCTCGCTTGGCGATCTCGATTTCCCCGCCGACAAGCAGTACGGCGACTGGAACCTGGAGACGGGCGAAGACCGCGAGGTCACGGTCTGGATCGACGACGTCGTCTCCCAGATCCGACTTCAGCCCGACAACCGCCCCTGCCGTTTCCGGATTCGCGAGCTGACCCTGCTGCGGGACGACTGACCGCCCGCGAGAATCGCCCTTCACGCGATTCCCGTTTCGAGTTATGAAGGGCGATTCGAGACGCACTGCGAGCGATCTCCGACGGCCCTCGCCACGGACTCGGCGGTCGAACGGAAAACGTGGGCGGCGACACGGAAGGCGGACGATCATGGCAGACTCGGTGTCGGGTTCTCTGGCAGTCGCGGGCGCGCGCGCTCGGGCCGATCACCAATCCGCAGAGGCGTTGCTTCAGGCCGGCGACCTCCGCGCGGCCGAGGCCGCTTACGGCTCGATCCTGGCGCGCGATCCCCAGGATGCGCAGGCGTGGTACTTGCTGGGCTGGATCTGCCAGTCTTCCAGGCGGATCGACGAGGCGGCCGACCACTACCGGCAATCGCTCCGGTTCGACCCCGACAACCCTCCGGCCTGGAACAACCTCGCCGCGGCGCTCCAGCAGCTCGACCAGCCCGACGAGGCCGAGCGCTGCTGCCGCGAGGCCCTGCGGATCGAACCCGCCTACGCGGACGCCCACAACAACCTGGGCAACACGCTCCATAATCGAGGGCGGTTCGCCGAGGCGTCGGCCTGCTACGAGCGCGCGCTTGAGATTGAGCCTCGCCGCGACGACGTCCACCACAACCTGGGCAACACCCATCGGGCCGAGGGACGGCTGGCCGAAGCGCTGGCCTGTTACGAGCGGGCGCTCGCGGTCTCGCCGGAGCACCCCCGGGTGAACTTCAGCCGGGCCATGGCCTTTCTGCAATCAGGCGATCTTCGACGGGGGTTCGCCGAGCTTCGCTGGCAGTACCTCTGCGACGGGGCGGTCGCGCCGTTCTTCTCGGGACCAGGCTGGGACGGCGCGCCGCTCGACGGCCGGACGATCCTTTTGCACGACCACCAGGGGCTGGGCGACATGATCCAGTTCATCCGCTACGCGCCCCTGGTCGCCGCGCGCGGCGGCCGGGTGGTCGTGGCGTGTTCCCGACCCCTGAACCGACTTCTCAAGCGGTGCGACGGCGTGGCCGACGCGTTTCACCGATTCGACGAGACGCCCCCCTACGACCATCAGCGCGTCTTGATGAGCCTGCCGGACCTGTTCGGCACGACGCTCGAAACCGTCCCGGCGGCCGTCCCGTACCTCTCGGCCGATCCGGTCGACGTCGCGCGCTGGGCCGATGACGTCGGCGCCGAGGCCGGCTTCAAGATCGGAATCGCCTGGCAGGGGAACCCGGGCCACGACAAGGACCGCGAGCGGTCGTTCCCGATCCACTTCTTCGAGAGCCTGGCGAGGGTTCCCGGCGTCCGGCTCTTCAGCCTTCAGAAAGGTTACGGGGTCGAGCAGATCGAGGGGCTGAAAGGACGGTTTTCCGTGACCGACCTGGGCTCGCGGACGTCGGACATGCTGGACACGGCCGCCGTGATCGCGAACCTTGATCTGGTGATCGCCCCCGACACGGCCGTCGCGCATCTGGCGGGGGCGCTGGGGGCGCCGGTTTGGGTGGCCTTGCCGTACGCCCCGGATTGGCGCTGGATGCTGGGGCGCGAGGACTGCCCGTGGTATCCGTCGATGCGTCTGTTCCGCCAACCCGGCTGGGGGGACTGGCCGTCGGTCTTCCAGCGGATTCACGACGCGGCGGAGCGGCTCGCGTCGATTTGAGCGGGCCCGCGCGGTCGGAATCTCGATCGAGACGAACGTCGGGGGGATTCCGCCGCCCCCTTTGGGACGTCGTCGGGCAACGTGTTGGCGCGGGAAGACTCCCGCCATACGATGAAGAGTGAATCAGCCGCTGTGCGAGGGTGTTTGCAACGGCGAACCACGCGGTCGTCATCCTTCTTCGCGGCTCTCGCCTCTCGTTCGAGAGGCCGGACTCGATCACCTTACAAGGACCGCCCCGTGCGACTACACCCGCTTGGCTCGTCCGGTTCTCCTCGACGCATCGTCGCGATGCTGTCGACCACCATCCTCCTCGGGCTCGCCTGGCCGACCGTCGGGGCTTCGCAGACCGCCCCCGATTCGGACGCGGCGGCGGTGAAGGCCGAGAAGCCCGCGCCCCCCCCCGGCCCGGTCGACGACTCGCCGCTGGGCCGTTACGCGGCTCGCGAGGGTCTGGTGCTCTACGCGGAGTTCGCCGGGCTCGACGCGCACGCCGACGCCTGGAAGAAGACGGCGGCCTACCGGATGCTGACCTCGACCTCGCTGGGCGCCATGCTCGAGGAGGTCGGCGCCCAGGTGTTCGATCGGCTGCTCCAGAACGCGCCCAATCGCAAGCTCGGCGGCGCCGAACTGGTCGCGGTCGTCAAACAGATGATGCGCCGGGGGTGGCTGGTGGCGCTGAACGCCGACGCCAAGGGGGCGAAGCCTCTCCATGCGACGATCGTCCTGCGAGGAGGGGTCGTCAAGGAGAACAAGGCCCTGTTCGGTCGGCTGGTGGGCTCGTTCATGGGCGCCGACTCCAAGGCCAAGATCGAGCGCAAGGGGGGGCGGGCGATGATCGTCGTCCCCCCCGCCGCGGGCGCCCCGGCCGGTTCCGGCTGGATCTGGTGGGCCGAGAAGGACGACCTGGTGATCGGGCTTTCCCAGACCAGCGATACGCGGATTCCTTCGATCCTCGACGGCGCCGTCCCGAGCGCCGCCGATCACCCGCTCGTCACCGAATTGAAGAAGCGGGACGGCGGCTTCACCCCGGTCCTGACCGCCTTCGTCGATCCCGCCGGCTGTCCGCCGGGATCGAGCGATCCGATGGTCCAGCAGATCGCCCGGCTCGACTCCCTGGCGAACGTCAAGCGGTTCGACTACCGCTGGGGGTTCGAGGACGAGAGCCTGATGGGCGTGGCCCGGCTGACCGCGCCGAAGCCGCGGGCGGGCGCCCTGGCGTTCTTCGGGAAGCCGGCGACCGACCCCAAGGCGATCCTTCCGGTCCCCGACGGCGTCGAGTATTTCGCGAGCCTTTCGCTCAAGCCGGAACAGGTGACCGCGCTGTTCGCGGACTCGCTCGGTGGTGGTCCGCTGAAGGCGGGTTTCGATCGACTGGCCGAGGATCTCCGGGGCAACAGCCGCATTGATCTGCGAAAAGACCTGCTGGCCCATCTGGGCCCTCGGATCATGTTGTACATGGCGCCCGGCGGGGCGTCGGCGGTCGTCGACGCGGAACCCGCCGGGGCCGCCGCGCCGGGCGCCGTGGACCCCTCGGCCCTGCTCAAGCAGTTCGGCCCGAGGCTCCCCAGCCCGGTGCTGGCCGCCGAGGTGAACGACCCCGCGAAGTTCGGCAGGGCGCTCGACGCGCTGATGGTCGAGGTCAATCGCGCGCTCAAGGCGCAGGCCGCGGAACTCGCCGCCGAGGCCGCCAAGAACGCGAGGGACGCCGAGGATCAAGCCCGGCCCGGGGCGCCGGAACCCAGGAGGAGGGGGCGCGACAATACGCCGGCCGCCCCGGAATTCCGGCTGATCCCCGGCGCGACCGCGGCGTCGACGAAGATCTACATGCTCAACGTGCCCAAGGATTCGCCGATGAAGCCGCTCCCCAACAACCTCAAGCCGAGCATCCGCCTCGAAGGGAACCACGTGGCGTTCTCGACCTCGCCCCAGGCGGCGCGCGGGGCGATCGAATCGCTCGAGCGCAAGGCGTGGGCGCCCGCGCCGGAACTGGAGAGGAGCCTCGCCAAGACGTCGGAGAACACGGTCCTCTTCCTGTACGGCGACTCTCGAGAGACCACGCCGACGATCCTGGCGAGCCTGCCCGGAACCTTGCAGTCGCTGGCCAACTCGTTCATCGCAGCCGCCGCCCAGGCGGACCGGATCGCCGCGGCCGGCCCCGCCGCCGGCCCCGGCCGCGGTCCCGGCCCCAGGGGCGCCGGCGCTCCGGGAAGCTCCAGCGGCTTCGGCTCAGGTTCCTCAAGCAGCTTCGACTCGGGCTCCTCAAGCAGCTACGACTCGAGCTCCTCCAGCGGCTCCGGCTCGAGCTCCTCCCTCGGCTCCCGCTCGGGCTCCTCCGCCGATTCTTCCTCGGCCCCGATGCAGAATTCCGGCAGCTTCGAGGCGATGAACGCCCGAGCCTTCGGGGGGTCGTCGGGCTTCGGCGGGGCTCAGCAGACCGGGTCGAACGGCCCCGGCATGATCCAGATCAAGGTCGATCCGGCGAAGCTTCCCCGGGCCGACGAACTGAAGGCGCTCATGTTCCCGTCGACGGTCGCGGTCGTCGCTGACGACGAGACGATTCAAATCGTCACCCGAGACGCGTTCCCCGACCTGTCCGTCGGCGCCGCGATGACCGGGGTCGCCCCGGCGGTCATGATGCCGTCGATGATCGCGGCGAGCAACCGCGCCCGGGCCGCGCGCGAGGCCTCGGCCGCGAAGGGCGCCAACGCCGCGGACGACCAGAGCCAGCCCGGGGCCTCGGGCTCTTCCTCGGCCGGCCAGCCCGGCGGGAGTTCGTCGGGACGGGGCGCCCGCGGCCGGAACGACCCCTGAACCCGCCGCGCGATCGGTTTCGGCCGGCGCGTCGGCCCAGCCGCGCCCCGGCCCTCGCAGTTACAGCCGCAACACGCAACTCACTTCGACACCGGAGGATCTGCTGATGGAAATCGTCCAAGAAGTGACCGCCCGTCTCGAGAACAAGCCTGGCAGGCTCGCCAAGATCTGCTCGTCGCTCGCCCAGGAGAAGGTCGACATTCAGGCGATCTCCGTGATGGAGACCGACGGACCGAGCGTCCTCCGGTTCGTCACCACCGACCTTGACGCGACCAAGAAGGTGCTCACCGCGCTGGGGACCGAGTACAAGATCACCGAGGTGATCGCCGCGCAGCTCGACAACCGAACCGGCGCCCTGGCCGGCGCGCTCGAAAAGCTGGCGGAGGAGCATATCAACATCGACTACGCCTACGTCTCGACCTCGTCGAACCAGGGCAAGGCGGTCGGCATCCTCCACACCACGAACTCCAAGCGGGCGTTGCAGATCCTCAACGAGTCGACCGCGACGACCAACGAGAAGGGAAGCGGCCGCCGCCCGCTCCATTCCCGCTAGGAGCCTGGACCTCGGCTCAAGGTCTCGTCTCCGCGATCCGGCGGTCGCGCGGTTCGGCTCTTTTCTCTCCCTGGAACTCCAACAGATTGTCGACCTGATCGTGTCCAAGAAGAAGAAGATCCGGATCGAGCTGAAGAAGAACCGCCAGAAGCGGACGCGAGACAAGGACTTCACCCGCGCGTTCGGGGACGGAGCGCCCGCGTCGTCGGAGTCGGTCTCCGGCGAGCGGGTGCGGCCCAAGGGGGAGTTGTCGCGGCGTCGAACCATCATGACCGACCTGGAACCGGCGCCCGGCGCGTCGGCCTCGGTCGAGTCGGCGTCGGGCGACGCCTCCAACCGTCGGGCCGTCGATGAATCGACCTGCCTCCGCGGGCGGGTGATCCGCATCCACGGCCTGCTCAGCATCGTCCAGACCGAGGACGGCAAGATCTATCCCTGCCACGTCCGGCGGGTGCTCAAGAGCATGGCGATCGACGGCCGCAACGTGGTCACCGTCGGCGACTGGGTCTGGTTTCGACCCGCGGGCGCCGGCGGCGACGAGGGCTTCATCGAACGCGTCGAGGGGCGTCAGGGCGTCATCACCCGTGGATATCGCGGCCGGCAGCACGTCCTGGCCGCCAACGTCGACACCGTCTTCATCGTCTCGGCCCTCGCCGAGCCCGGCCTGAAGGTCAGCCTCGTCGACCGCTACCTTGCGGCGGCCGAGGTCGGCGGCGTTCGGCCTATTATCGTGCTTAATAAAGCTGATCTTGTGGACGTTTCACTCTACCAGTGGGTCGTCGGGCTTTACACCCAGCTCGGCTACGAGACCATCCTCACCTCGGCCGCCGACGGCCGGGGCCTCGATCGGTTGCGGGCCTTCCTGGAACAGGGCGTCACCGCGATCTCCGGCCAGAGCGGCGTCGGCAAGAGCTCGCTGCTCAACGTCGTTCAGCCCGGCCTGAACCTGAAGGTCCGCGAGGTCTCCGACTGGACCTCCAAGGGAAAGCACACCACGACCACCGCGGAATTGATCCGGCTCGAACAGGGGGGCTACGTCGTCGACACCCCCGGCCTCCGGCAATTCGAGCTCTGGGGGGTCGTCCCCGGCGAGATCGAGGGTCACTTCATCGAGTTCCGCCCGTACATCCCTCAATGCCGCTTCCCTGATTGCTCGCACACGCACGAGACTCGATGCGCCGTCAAGGAGGCCGTCTACTGGGGCCAGATCCATCCCGGCCGCTACGACAGCTATCTTAAGCTTTACCATCAACGGCCCGTCGAAGGCTCCTGACCCCCCCCTCGCCTTAACACCCCCGCGCCTCCTGATTCGCAGCGAGGGCTCGCAACGCCCCGGGACGGTTCCCGTGGGCGTCCCGCCGTCTCTCATTATAAAATCACGCACGCTTGCTACAATGTGAGCTAGGCTTGCTTCACGGGAGCAAGTCGGCGTCGCCGATGAAGTTCGCACGAGCTTTGGGAAATCCGATGTACATGCGCCGCCATGGAAATCGACCTCAAGAGGAGGAGGAGAAATGAAATTCGGAGGCGAGCGGGATCAGGCTTTGCCGGATGGGGGGGAGGCGGGACGAGCTCTCGGTTCAGGCGTCGAGGGGGGGACGCGGGTGCGTCTCTCCTGGTTGACCTGGGAAGGTCTGGCCTGCGTGGCGGTCCTGGTCGCGCTTTGCATCGTGTTCGGCGGCGACGAACCGATTGATGAGACCGGCGCGATCACCCTGGACGGCCACGGCGGGCTGGTGGAGACCGTTCGATTCTCCCCCGACGGCGAGACGCTGGTCACGTCGTGCTGGGACCGGGCGGTCAAGCTTTGGGACGTCGGGGACGGGCCGCTGGGCCAGGGGCAGGAGCTGGCCTCCTTGCCCGGCACCTCGGAGATGTACTCCGCGGTGTTTTCGCCGGACGGCGGCACGGTCGCGGCGACCGGCCTGCACGGGCTGACGATCTGGAACTGGCGCGATACTCGGTCGCTTCCGGAGACCACGTTGCAGTTCGGCCCCTGTCGGGCCGTGGAGTTCGCCCCTGACGGCCGCAGCCTGGCGATCGGAGGCTTTGACAAAAGGATTCGCATCTGGGATTGGAAGACCGATCGCGTGCTCGCCGTACTGAGTGGACATCGCAACATCGTGCATACGTTGATGGTTGCTCCCGACGGTTCGCTGCTCATGTCGCTGGACTTCGACGGGGCCCTCAAGTTCTGGGACTTGCGGACCTACCACGAGGTCGACCGGCTGGGAGGGACCAACAACCAGGTCCACGCCGTGAGCCTGTCGCGGGACGGCCGGACGGTCGCCCTCAGTCGATCAGGTTCGCTCAATCGCGAGATCGAAATCTGGGATCTGGCGTCCAACACGCTCAGGGCGGTCTGCCGGGGGCCTGAAGAGGAGGTCCACACCCTCGGCTTCTCTCCCGACGGCCGGACGCTGGTCTCGACGGGGGGCGATCAGCCGTTTCGATTCTGGGATTCGGAGACGGGAAAGCCCAAGGGGCTGCTCAAGCAAGACGCCGGCTGGGTGCGATCCATCGACGTCTCCCGCGACGGCCGCTGGCTTGCCTGTACGGGCGCCGACAACAAGGTCTACCTGTTGCGCATCGAACTGCCCGTGGATCCGGCGGCGGATTCCAAGGCCTCCTGAAACCCGGCCCGGCTGACACGGCCGGGCCGACGGGCCTGCAACCGGCTCGGCCCGGTCGAGACCCGCGACGCCGACGTCGGGCGACGCTCAACCGTGACCGTAGCCGCGGTCGAACGCCTCCAGGTCGCGGAGATACGAGGCGTACGTGGTGCGGAACGTATCGTAGTCGATGCTCCACCGGGGCTGGTCCTCGGTGTGGCGGTGGCAATGCTCCTCGATCAGCCGGTG
>CALCIC010000877.1 GCA_937907405.1 uncultured Isosphaeraceae bacterium
CCGCCGTATCGAAGCTCGTAAGGCATGGTGATTAGAACCGGAAATAGATGAAGGGATTGTAACTCTTCTGCGCCACGAAGCTGATGCAGAGGACGAGGATCGAGCAATAGGCCGCGACCTTCGTCAGGCGGATCGGCGACGGCGCGAGCGATCCCCAGCGGTCGGCCAGGGCGTCCTCGAAATCTTCGATCCATCGACCGATTCGACCCGGCAACGGCGTCGAGAAAAGCAGGGCCAGCGCCAGGAGGGTTTTCACTTCCCCGGTCATGTAAAGGCCGACGTGGTAGCGGACCCCGTCGCCGAGCCCGAACCCGAACATGGCTTGGAGGACCTCGGCGGCGCCCCCCAGCGTTTGCATCCGGAACACGACCCAGCCGACGACGACCACCACCGCGAGGTACGCGTGTCGCAAGGGACGCCACAGTCGTTCGAGCCCCCGCGCCATCCCCATCCGTTCAAGAATCAGGAACGCGCCCTGGTAGGCGCCCCAGACGACGAAGGTCCAACTCGCTCCGTGCCAGAGGCCGCAGAGCAGAAAGACGGTCATCAGGTTGCCGTACGTCCGGGCGGGGCCGCAACGGTTGCCCCCCAGGGGGATGTAGATGTAGTCGCGGAACCAGGTGGAAAGCGAGATGTGCCAACGCCGCCAGAAATCGGTGACCGAGGTCGCCCAGTAGGGATGATCGAAGTTCTCGTGGAACCGAATCCCGAACATATGGGCGAGGCCGATCGCCATGTCGGAGTAGCCCGAGAAGTCGAAGTAGATCTGGAACGAGTAGCAGATCATGGCCAGCCAGGCCAGGCCGGCGTTCATCTCGGCCGCGGGGAGGCTCAGGACCAGGTCGGCGGTCGCGGCGAGTTGGTTGGCGATCAGCAGTTTCTTCCCCAGGCCGAAGAGGAAGCGCCGAATTCCATAGGCGAACTCGTCGACCGCAAGCATTCGCGACTTCATGGCCGCGACGATGTCGGCGTACCGGACGATCGGCCCGGCGATCAGATGAGGAAAAAGCATGATGTACAGGCCGAGATCGATCGGATTACGCTCATGCTCGATCTTGCCGCGATAAACGTCGCTAAGATAAGAGATCGTATGAAATGTGAGGAACGAGACGCCCAGAGGCAGCGGGATTACGCCGATCTCAAGAGGAGGAAGCTCCAGCCAGGCCAGGGCCGCGTCAAGGTTCGAGACCAGGAAGCCGCTGTACTTGAAGTAGACCAGAACGAGGACGTTCGTCGCGACCCCCGCGCCCAGCAAGAACTTCCTCAGCCACGGACGTCGAGCGAACCCGAGCAGCCACCCGAAAACATAGTTGGTGGTGATCGATCCAATCATCAGGAGGACGAAGAGCCCCTCTCCCCAGCAGTAGAAGAGGAAGCTCGCGGCGAGGAGCCAGACGTTTCGCAGGCTGCGGTGAAGCAGGGTGTGGACCAGGATGACGATCGGCAGGAACAAGAACAGAAACGTGGGTTCCGTGAACAACATGGGATCACCCGTCCTACATGCCGCAAGGGCCCGATCTTCCGTCCGATTCGCGGAGCCCCAATGTCTGCAAAAACAGCAGTCTGCCGGAGAGTCTCGTGCGGGCTTCTAACAGATCGTTCCAAATTGGGCAAGATTGACCGAGGAGCTTCGTTCGAGCGTTCGAGTGAGGTCCGACGACGGCGGATCGAGGGCCTCGGCGGAACCTCGTCGAGACTTGAGGAGAACCAAGGACGCGTCTTGACCGAAATCGCGTGGGGATGGTACATCAACCGGCCGTCACGATAGTGATCGGTCTTCGCCGGCCGGGTCCTGCATATCGAGCGTCGAGAATATCGTGAGACGAGATCGTTGGGAGACAGGCTTGGAGCAGCAACGGAACGCCGACGTCGTCGTGCCGATCTTGTGCGCCGATCCTGCGATCGTCGGGCGGGTGATGCAGGTCCTCGACCAGAGCGGCCCCGCTCTTCGGCGGTTGCTCCTGGTCGACGACGGCCGAGTCGACGACGGACTTGAGACCTCGCTGGCCGAGCTTGCCGCGGATTCTCGCCTGCGCCGAATCCACGGCTGCGGCGCCGAAGGCTGGGTGGAGCTTTGCAACCTGGGGCTGAGCGCGCGGACGGGCGACGCCGTCGTCCTGACCCCCGGGAGCCGCGTCACCGAGGGCTGGCTGATCGGACTCGCCGAGGCGGTCCACTCTGAAGAGCGCGCCGCGCTCGGAGCGGCCGTGGAGATGGCCTCCGATCCTCGCGGGGAAGTCGAGAGCGAACTCCGGCGGGCCGTCGAGGGCCTTCCTCGATGGAATCCCACGCCGCGCGCGGGGCGGGCTTGCAATTATCTGCGCGGAGAAGCGCTCGACGCCGTGGGGCTGCTCGATCCGACGTTCAAGACCCCCCCAGACGCTCTCGACGATTGGCTGATGCGCGCGACGGCGCTGGGGTTCTTCGCCAAGCGCGCGAATCATGCGTTCGTATTCTTCGAGGAAGCGGGCGATTTCGGGCTGCGACCCGCTTCCGAGGCGGCCGGCCGCACGACCTTGCAGGCGAGACACCCGCAATTCGCGGCCCAGATCGACCGCTTCGACAAGACGCTTGACGGCTCCTTGACGCGTCACGCAATCGAGCTTCACACCTCGGGCAAGCTTCGGGTCGCGCTCGATCTTCGTCACCTGCCGATGGAGCAGAACGGTACGAGGATGTACGCGGTCAGCCTGGGCAAGGCGCTCGCCGCGATCCCGGAGATCGACCTCACGCTGATCGCCGTGCAACCGAGCCAGGCCCGCGGCGTGCCCGGGCGGATCGTCGCGCCCGACGACTGGGCCGACGACGTCGCCGTGATCCACAAGCCGGCCCAGATCTTCGACCGACGTCACGCCGAACTGCTCTTCGAGTCGAGGGCGCACGTGGTCATTACGTATCAAGATTTAATCGCATACCGCATGCCTGGAGTGTTTCCGACCGAGGACGGTTACAACGCTTATCGGAATACGAGCCGCCTGACGCTCCAGGCCGCGCAGGGGATACTCGCCTATTCCCATTGCACGGCTCGCGAGATCGCCGACGAGTTCGCGCTGCCGATCGACGAGCTTTCGCCGATCTTCCTCGGCGTGGACGTTGATTCGTTCGCGGCCCCGGTCGACGAGGCGGAGCAGATCAAGAGACGCCTCGATCTTCCCTCACGTTATTTTCTCAGCCTGGCCGGTGATTACCCGCACAAGAACATGTCCGGCCTCTTCGAGGCGTATGAGGAGCTTCGACGAGGGTGGGAAGACGGCGAGCCTCCTTCGCTCGTCCTGGCCGGGAACGCCCCCGTCATGGCGGCGTTCGTCGCTGGACGCGCAGGGGTCCGTTGCCTCGGCGTCGTCTCCAACGACGAGCTCAAGGTTTTGTATCAGAACGCCGGGGCGCTCGTATTCCCGTCGCTTTACGAGGGGTTCGGGCTTCCGCCGCTCGAGGCCATGGCCGCGGGCGCGGCCGTCGTTGCGATGCCGTTCTCATCCGTCCCAGAGGTCTGCGGCGACGCCGCGCTGTACTGCGACGGTCTCAAGCCGGTCGATCTGACGCGCGCCATGCGTCGGTTGGCGACCGACGCCGACCTGAGGACCGACCTCGTCGCCAGGGGCCGTCGTCGCATCGAGACGCTTCGGTGGGAGTCCACGGCTCGGGCGACTTACGAGGTCTACCGTAAGGCCGTGCTGCGGCCGTCGACTCGATCTCTGACGATGCGCCGCTGCCTGAACGAAGCAATCGTCCGTTGGTCGCAACCGCCCGTCGTCGAGATCGTCAGGCCGGGCCCTCCAGCGGCGGTTGAGATCGTCGAGCCGGACCTTTCGGTATACGAACTCGTCGAGCCGGAACCCTCCCTGGCGGTTGAGATCGTCGAGCCGGAACCCTCCCTGGCGGTTGAGATCGTCGAGCCGGAACCTCTGGCGGCGATCGAGCTCGTCGATTGGGAGCCTCCATCGGCGG
>CALCIC010000878.1 GCA_937907405.1 uncultured Isosphaeraceae bacterium
GGCCACGACGAGGACGCCCCCCTCGAACAGGTTCGACGCCACGGTGGTGATCGTCCGGCCGATCAGCTCAGCGCGATCGTAATACGTGACGACCTCGACCCCCTCGGGCAGTCTCGGCCGAAGCTCTTCGAGCTTCTCCTTGGCTCGCTCCACGACGGCCCTGGAGTTCTCGCCCGCGAGCATCATGACCGTCGCGGTGACGGCCTCGCCGCCGCCGTCGCGGGTCACGGCGCCGTTGCGGATCAACGGCGCGAACCGGACCTCGGCCACGTCGCGAATGTACACCGGCGTACCGGCGGGCGTCGTGTCGAGGACGATCTCGGCGAGGTCGTCCAGGCTGCTGACCAGGCCGACGGCCCGGATCACCCGCTGTTCGCCCAGGCGTTCAAGGTAGCCGCCGCCGGCGTTGCTGTTGTTCTGGCGGATCGCCTGGAAGACCCGGTTCACCGAGATCCCCCGGGCCGTCAGCCGTTCCGGATCGAGCCTGACCTCGTAGGTCTTGAGCTCGCCGCCGAAGGCGTTGACCTCGACCACGCCGGGGACGCTCTTGAGCGGCCGCGCCACCTCCCAGTCGAGGATCGTCCGCAGCTCGATCAGCGTCTTGGGCCGAGGCGAGTCGGGGGCGTTCCGGACCTCGAACTGGAGGATCTCGCCGAGCCCCGTGGCGATCGGCCCCAGTTCGGGCTGGCCGAACTCCGCCGGGATCGACGACCGAACCACAGCCAGCCGCTCGCCCACCTGCTGGCGGGCCCAGTAGATGTCGGTCCCCTCGTCGAAGACGACCGTCACCCCCGAGAGCCCGAACTGCGAGAACGACCGCACCTCCTGGATTCGAGGGATGCCGTTCATCGCGTTCTCGACCGGAATCGTGATGAACTGTTCGACCTCCTCCGGCCCCAGGGCCGGCGAACTCGTCAGCGCCATCACCTGGACGTTGGTGATGTCGGGCACCGCGTCGATCGGCAGTCGGACCAGCGAATACGCGCCCGCGGCGACGAGGCCGACGAGCATCAACAGGATCAGCGGCCGGTTTCGGAGCGACCAATCGATGAGGCGATCGAACATGGTGGAGTCGAAGTCCAGGGTTCAGGCGTAAGAAGGGGGGACGCGGGCGCCGGGAAAAACCGGCGCGCGGTCAGGGCGCCGCGTCCGACGACGCCATCCGAATCAGCTCGGCCTTGAGCTTCGCCGCTCCTTGCGTGACGACTTCCTCCCCTTCCTTGAGCCCGGAGAACACCGCCGCGCGGGCGTCCTCGCCCGGGCCTCGAGTCTGAACCTCGCGGACCTCGAACTCTTCCGGACCCACTCGCACGAAGGCGATCCAGTGGTCGTCGTTGGAGATCAAGGCGTTGCTCGGCACCGACGGCGTGTTCTGGTCGGAACTCGCCCCCACCGTCACCTCGATGTACATGCCCGGCTTGAGCAGATGGTCGGGGTTGTCGGCGCGAGCCAGCAAGGTCACGGTCTGCGTCTTCTCGATCACCATGTCGCCGGAGTAAAGCAGCTTGGCTTCGAATTCCTGCTCGGGATAGGCGTCCGAGGTGAACCGGACGTCGAGGCGACGGTCGTTGTTCAGGTGGATCAGGTTGGTCGGGTTGACGTTGGCCTCGATGTACACGCGGTCCAGGTTCGCCATGGTGAAGAGCCGGTGCGCGATCTCGACCGCCACGCCGGGCACCACGAGTTCGCGGTCGAGGATCGTGCCGTCGAACGGCGCCTTCAGCTTGTACAGGCTCGCGGGCACCGTCGAAGACGGCTTCCTGGCTTCCGTCGAGGTGGCCGCCGCCTGCGCCGCGACGTCGATCGTCGCATCGGGCGCCGGCGCATCGCTCGTCGGCTCGGCGTGCGTCTTCCCCTTGGGAAGAAAGTCGTCGTCGTCGGGGTCGACGCCCAGCACCTGAAGCTTCTCGCGAGCGACCAGGACGCCGGTTTCCGCCTGGCGAAGCGCCTGCTGGGCGCGGGTGTTCGCCAATCCGCCTTCGTAACCCGTCTGATCCAGCAGGGTCTGGTAGGCGGCCAGGTCCGAATCGTATTGGGCCTTCATCGTGTCGAGTTGTTGGCCCCTGATGATCTCCTGATCGTACAAATCGCTCTTGCGACCGAGGTTGGCCTTCGCCAGCCGATGCGCGGTGTAGGCGGTCATCAGCAGGCCGCGATTCAGACCCACCGGCTTGTCGGCGAACTGCTCGTGGATCTGCTCGGGGGTGTCACCCGCCTTGAGCCGCTTGATCAACGCGTTGGTGTTGCGGAAGATCGTCTCCTGCCATCGCGACTGCGCCAGCGCCACGTCGTAGGCCTGGAGATGAGTCAGCAGATCGAGGCGGGCCTGACCGACCAACGAGCTTTCCACCGTGGCCAGCACCTCGCCGGCGACGACGTCCTGCCCCACCCGCACCTGGACGCTCTGGACGATCCCCGGCGCCCGAGGCGTGATGTACGCGAACCGGCTCTCGTCCGGCATGATCCGGCCAGGGACTCGC
>CALCIC010000879.1 GCA_937907405.1 uncultured Isosphaeraceae bacterium
ACAGGAAGGCGCCGCGCCTGGCGAGGGAGTCCCAGACGGCGGCCAGCTCGGCGACGGCCGTCTCGGGGCGGTCGAGCGCGCGGTTGACGTTCCCGGCCAGTTCGTCGCGGAGGGCCTTCATCTGGTCGATCGACAGCAGGTTGGAGTCGGTGACGGTGACGACCAGCGCGCGAGTCCGGCGCACGGCGTCTTCCCAGTCGTCGCGGGCGATTCCTGGCGGGCTGATCGTCGCCATGCCGTCGATCACCGGCGCGACCCGAGTCGTCCCGAACGCCGCCCGCACCAGGTACCGCGCCCGCCACTCGCGGAACAGCAGGAACAGGACGGCCCAGAGCGCGGCGAGGACCATGATCGCGATCACGACGAACCGACGCCCCGAGCGGTCGCCGTCGACGTCGCCGCCGTCCGGCTCGACCGGCGAAGGTCCGCGGAACGACTGGTCCACGAGGTCGTCGAACCGATGCGCGGGGTGGGAGACGTAGCCGTTCTGACGTCCGTTCGGTGTCGTCGCCATGATGGGGTCGAATCGTCCTGGAAGTCGAGAGGAACGTGGAATCAGCGCTTCATTACCGTTTCATCATAATTGAGCAGGGCCTGCGCCACGATCGTCAGGGCGGCGGCCTCGGCGGGGTCGACGCCGGGGGCGCGCGGGGCGTCGCCGACGGCCAGCAGTTTGTCGGCGTCGGCTCGGCCGGATCGGAACTCGTCGTATTGCTCGCGGTACAGGGTCTCAAGGGTCGCCAGCTCGCGGTCGTCGGCCTTTCGGCCGGTGAGGACGCGGACGAGGAAGCCGAGCCGATCGGTCAGGCTCGCGCCTCCATCGCGGGCCGCGCGCTCGGCCAGCACGCGGGCGGCCTCGACGTACTGGACGTCGTTGAGCAGCACGAGCGCCTGGAGCGGCGTGGCGGTGGGAAGCCGCTTGACGGCGCAGACCTCGCGGTTGGCGGCGTCGAACGTGATCATCGACGGCGGGGGCGAGGTCCGCTTCCAGTACGTGTACATGCTCCGGCGGTGGCTGCCCTCCCCCTTGTCGCGGACGTAGGGCTTGTTCGACTTCTCCTCCCACAACCCGTCGGGCTGGTACGGCTTGACCGGCGGCCCGCCGACCACGTCGACGAGCTGGCCCGAGGCCGCCAGCGCCAGGTCGCGGATCATCTCGGCCGGCAGGCGGAACCGAGGCCCGCGGGCCAGCAGCACGTTGTCGGGGTCGCGGGCGTACAGGTCGGAGGAGGCGTCGGAGTCCTGGCGGTAAGTCGCCGAGGTGAGCATCAGCCGCCAGACCCGCTTGACGTCCCACCCCGAATCGATCAGCTCGCGCGCCAGCCAGTCGAGCAGCTTCGGGTGCGAGGGGAGCATCCCCTGGCTGCCGAAGTCCTCGGGCGTGGCGACGATCCCCCGGCCGAAGACCGACTGCCACCAGCGGTTGACCGTCACCCGGGCGGTCAAGGGGTGGCCGGGGTCGGTAAGCCAGCGCGCCAGGCCGAGCCGGTTCCTGGGGGCGTCGGCCGGAAATGCGAGCAGGCTGTCCGGGGTTCGGGGAAACACCCGCTCGCCGGGAGAGTCGTACGCCCCCCGGCGGAGCACGAACGTCGGCCGGGGCTCGGGAAGCTCCTTCATCACCATGATCTCGGCGACCGGGTCGACCAGCCCGCTCCGCTCTTTGCGGAGCGCTTCGAGGGCCGAGAGCCGGGCCTTGCGCCCCTCGTCGAAGTTCGCCAGATAGTAGGCGAGGAGCGCGTCGCGGTCGGCCTCCGCGAAGGCCGACGGATCGCAGAGCCGGGCGATTTCAACGGCCGAGAGCGCGCGGTTGAAGACCTGGACCTCGTCGACCTCGCCCCCCTTGAAGCCTCGGTCGCGGAACCGCTGACCGATCACCAGGTCGTCGGCCCCGCCGCCGGTGATGTTCTTCGTCAGCTTGTCGCGGACGATCTCGACCGCCGCGGGCTTGCCGTCGAGGTAGAGGACCAGTCCATCGGCCCGGCTCGAACCGTCGTAGGTCAGGCCGACGTGCACCCACTGATTGATCGGCAACGGGTCGCGCGCGGCGACGCCGATCGCATCGCCCGGCCAGAAGTGGACGAGCGCGGCGGTGACCTTGCCGTCCTCGATCAGGATCTGATAGCCCCGGCTGCCGGCGTCGGTCCAGGCCATCGACCGACGCAGCACCACGGCGCGGTCCTTGACGTCGGGCGTCTTGATCCAGAGCCCCAGCGAGAACGGCTGCCAGCGATCGAAATTCCCCAACGGCAGGGTGACGTTGTTCTCGCCGTCGAACCTGAGCGCCTTGCCGACGCGGCCCTCGACGACCTCGGGCGCGTCGCCGAGCGTCGCGGGCTTCTTGGGATCGGTCCGGTTGGCCGTCTTGCCCCCCTCGACCGCGTCGAGCGGGAAGTCGCCGATCCGGCCGGCAACCTCCGGCGCGGGGGCGTTGCGGTCGAACCCCTTCAACCACGCCTCGAAGGCCGTGACGGCGGCCTCGTCGTGCTTCCTCAGGCCGGCCTCGGCGGCCTTGATTCGGCTCTCGACGTCGGCGATGGCCCGGTCGCGGTCGGGATCGGTCAGCTTGAGCGCCGGAGTGGGGACGGCGTCGGTGAAGTGCGAGTACAGGCCCGACTCGTCGATGCTGCTGAAGAAGCTGGACAGCGAGTAGAAGTCGTTATGCGTGATCGGGTCGTACTTGTGCGTGTGGCATCGGGCGCATTCGAGCGTAAGGCCGAGGAACGCCGAGCCGAACGTGATGGTGCGGTCGGCCACGTACTCGGCCCGCCATTCCTCCTCGATCGACCCTCCTTCGTTCGTCTGCCTGTGGTGGCGGTTGAACGCCGTGGCCAGCACCTGCTCGCGCGAGGGGTTCGGCGCAAGGTCGCCGGCGATCTGCCAGGTGATGAACTTGTCGTAAGGCAGGTTGGTGTTGAACGCCTTGACCACCCAGTCGCGCCAGGGCCACATGGGGCGGTAGACGTCGGCCTGATACCCGAATGTGTCGGCGTAGCGGGCGACGTCCAGCCAGTCGACGGCCATCCGCTCGCCGAACCGGGGCGAGGCCAAAAGCCGATCGACGAGCCGCTCGTAGGCGCCGGGCGACGGGTCGGAGACGAACGCGTCGACCGCGTCGAGCGACGGCGGCAGGCCGGTCAAGTCGAAGGAGAGCCGTCGGATCAGCCGCTCGCGAGACGCCTCGGGGCCGAGTTCGAGCCCTTCGGCCTCAAGCCGGGCGATCACGAACCGATCGATCGGGTTGACGACCCGCTCGGGCGTGGAGACCTTCGGGGGCGCGGCCCTTTCCGGGGCGATGAACGACCAGTGGTCCTTCCACTCGGCCCCCTCGGCGATCCACCGCCTGAGGAGTTCGATCTCGCGAGGGGAGAGGTCGCGGCCGAGCGACTTCGGCGGCATCCGATCCGCCTCGTCGTCGATGGTGATCCGGTAGACCAACTCGCTCTCGTCCGGGTCCCCCGGAACGACGGCGCGGATGCCGGTCTTGGTCTCGCCGGTCGCCCCCTCCCTGGTGTCGAGCCGCAGCCCGGCCTCCTGGTGCTTGGGGTCTGGACCGTGGCAGTGGAAGCACTTGTCCGAGAGGATCGGCCGGATCTCCTGGTTGAAATCGACCTTCTGCCTGGGCTCGTCGGCGATCGTCGGCGCGCCGGCGAGGCCGAGGCCGCCGATCGCGAGAAGCCCCAGAATCGACCCGCGCGCGAACCGTCGTGATCGTGGAGACATTCGGAGGACCGCCTTGGGCGTAAGCTTCAAGTCACCGCCGGGCGCGCCGGCGGTGTTCAACACTCTTCCATCATTGTGACGGCTTAACCCGGATATTTCACCGGCCTTGCGGCAATTGAATTGCGCGACGGCCTTACTC
>CALCIC010000880.1 GCA_937907405.1 uncultured Isosphaeraceae bacterium
CACGAACAATCCGGTTTCACCTCGATGAAAACTGCTCGCACGCCGTCGCCGAGGGGCTTCGTCGCCGCGGCATCGACGTGACGACCACGCCGGAGACGGGGTTGCTCGGGGTTCAGGACGTGGAACAGCTCGCGTACCGTCTCGCTCAAGGACGGGTCATCTTCAGCTACGACGAGGATATGCTGCGGCTTGCCGCTTCGGGCGTCGAGCACCCGGGAGTCGTCTTTTGCCAGCAGCGGCGACGGAGCGTTGGCGACATCATTCGCGGGCTTGTGCTCGTCTGGGAGCGGCTTGCTCCGAGCGACATGATTGGGCAGGTCAAATATTTATGAGCGGGAGCGCCCCGCGAGATACGGACTCCCACGCCTTCTGAGCCGCCGACCCGAGTTACTTGTCCGCGGCCGACGTCCTCGGCGTCCTTGTCCTGGGCCGGACGCGGTTGGGGAGCGGGTCGCCGGTCTCGCGGTCGAACTCGTCGGGGGTGAGACGGTCGGGCGCGGCGTCGGCCGTCTCCATCCCCCATTCCACGACCGACTTCCGCATGTCGGCCAACAATGCGGCGTGCTTCGGGTCGGCGGCCAGGTTGTGCAGTTCGTCCGGATCGGCGTCGACGTCGTAAAGCTCCTCGACGGGCCGGGAGCTGACGAAGCATCCCCGTTGATCCGGGGTCAGCTTATCCTCGTCACGGAGGCGTCGCATCGCAACATAGGTCGGGCTCCGCACGGCGTCGGCCGGGGGCGTCATCGGGCTGTCGTGGTCGTCGTTACGGATGTACTTGTACTGCTCGGATCGCGCGGCGCGGGCCCTGGCGGCGTAGTCGTGCCAGTTCTTCTCGGCGAAGATCAGGTCGCGGACCTTGGCGTCGGGGTCTTTCAGCAACGGCGCGAAGTCCTTGCCCTGGAAGGTCGGCCCCGGTTCGAGCCCGGCCAGCTTCAGGACGGTCGGGGCGACGTCGATCACGCTGACGAGGCGACCGCAGCGGCTCTCCGGTTCGACCTTCCCCGGCCATCGGGCGATGAGCGGGGTCTTGATTCCCGAGTCGTACAACGTCGTCTTGCAGCGCGGGAACGGCCTGCCGTTGTCGCTGAAGTACAGGACCAGCGTGTCGTCGGCGATCCCCTGTCTGTCCAGCTCAGCCAGCACCTCGCCGACGTGGTGGTCGAGGCGGCTGATCTCGTCGTAATAGAGCGCCAGGTCCTTGCGGACCTCGGGCGCGTCGGGCAGGTAAGGCGGGACGACGGCGTCCTCGGGGCGGTGCGGCCGGGGGATCGTCCCTTCCTGATAATCTCGATGGGGATCGAGCGAGGCGAGCCAGAGGAAGAACGGCTTGTCCCTGGGACGGTCGCGGAGCACGGGAACCCACTGGTCGCACCCGCTTTGAGCCGCGCCCCGGCCTTCGGCGGTCATGGGGGCCTTGGCGTTCTTGCCGGTCCCCAGTTGGAAACCCGCCGGGTTCGCCTCGCGGACGAGATCGAAACGATTTTTGACGGCGTTCCCCAGGTGCCACTTGCCGGCCGCGGCGGTCCAGTAGCCGGCCCCCTTGAGTTTCTCGACGAACGTGACCTGGTCGGCGGGGAGCGGCAGGTGCAGCTCCTCGGCGCCGGTGTTGTGCGGATATCGGCCGGTGATCACGCTGGCTCGGGTGGGGCTGCACGAGCTGGTCGTGAGGAAGGCGCGGTCGAACCGCATCCCCTCGCGCGCCAGCCTGTCGATGTTCGGCGTCCCGACGTTGGGGTTGCCGAACGCCCCGCAGTCGTCCCAGGCCTGGTCGTCGGCGATGATCAAGACGACGTTGGGACGCTTCGGCTCCTCGGCGACGGCGGCCGATGCGAGGCCGAGGATCGAAAACAGGCCCGCCAGCAGGGTTGGTCTCATCGTGCGGCCTCGGTGGTTGCCGGACGCATCGGGAGCGTCCCGTTCGTCCACGACCCGGGTCAGGAAGGCCAACGTAACAGCCGGGCGAACCCGGGGCAACGACGCGGCCTCTTAACTTGTAGCCGGCGACAATGATGCAGATTCGCCGCGACGCCTTGACGCTTCCGAATCGGTCGGGTTATCGTGATCGACCTGGAGGCCGGCCCGTTCGGCCTTCGTCGGGCTCCTTTTAAGCCCGGAAAACACCGGAACTTATGGCAAACGACAGGCCGCCGAGCGAACCATGCTGCTGAAACGAACGCATACCTGCGGGGAATTGACGAAGGAGCACGTCGGCCAGACGGTCGCGCTCAACGGCTGGGTCGACGCCTGGCGCGACTTCGGGGGCCTGGTCTTCATCGACCTTCGCGACCGCTACGGCGTCACGCAGGTCGTCTTCGAGCCCGAGGCCGGCGCCGATTTGCAGTCGCAGGCGCGGGAGCTGCGCAACGAGTACGTGGTCGGGATTCGAGGGACCGTCGCCGCGCGGCTGCCGGGCAAGGAGAATCCCAAGCTCAAGACCGGCGCCGTCGAGGTCCGGGCGGTCGAGCTCTCCGTCTACAACGCCTCTCCCACGCCCCCGTTCGAGATCAACGGCCCCGAGCCCAACGAAGAACTGCGGCTCAAGTACCGGTTCCTCGACCTCCGCCGCCCCGAGCTTCAGCGCGTGTTCATCCTCCGCCATGAGATCGGCCAGTTGATGCGCCGGGTGATGACCGAGATGAACTTCCTGGAAGTCGAGACTCCGGTCCTGGGCCGCAGCACCCCCGAAGGCGCCCGCGACTTTTTGGTTCCCAGCCGGGTCCATCCCAGCCATTATTACGCGTTGCCGCAGTCGCCTCAGCTTTACAAGCAGCTCCTGATGGTCTCGGGCTTCGACCGCTACTTCCAGATCGCCCGATGCTTCCGCGACGAGGACCTTCGGGCCACCCGCCAGCCCGAGTTCTCGCAGCTCGACGTCGAGATGTCGTTCGTCGAGGACGAGGACGTCATGACGATGATGGAGACCCTGGTCGCCGCCATGGCCAAGCAGTTCGGCGGCGAGGAGTTGAAGCTGCCGCTGTACCGGATCGAGTATCACGACGCGATGGAGCGGTACGGCAACGACCGCCCCGACCTGCGGTACGGCCTGGAGCTTAAGGACGTGGCCGACGTCGCCGAGGAGACGGAATTCCGAGTCTTCCAGCAGGCCAAGGAAGCCGGCTACCGGATTCGAGGGATCTGCGCCCCCGGCGGCGCCGAGAAGTACAGCCGCAAGGACCTGGACGGCCTGACCGAGTTCGCCGGTTCGTTCGGCGCCAAGGGGCTCGTATGGCTGAAGGTCGAGGCCGAGACCTTCGCCGGACCGACCGCCAAGTTCTTCACCAAGCCCGAGGTCCAGGCGAAGCTCCGCGAGCGGTTCGACGCCAAGGCCGGCGACCTGATCCTGATCGTCGCCGACACCCAGGCGGTGACCAGCCAGGCCCTGTCGAACCTCCGCGCCCGGCTCGCCGCCGAGCTGGAGATGTACGATCCCAGGTCGTTCCACTACTCGTGGGTCATTCGGTTCCCGCTCCTGGCCTGGGACGCGGACGAGAATCGGTACGTCGCCGAGCACCATCCGTTCACCATGCCGATGGCCGAGGACCTGCCGCTCCTCGACACCGATCCCGCCAAGGTCCGGGCGCAGGCGTACGACCTGGTCGTCAACGGCGAGGAGGCCGGCGGCGGCACCATCCGGTGCCACGATCCGGTCATCCAGTCGAAGATCTTCGCGCTGCTCGGCCTGACTCCGGAAGAGGCCGACGAGAAGTTCGGCTTCCTGCTCAGCGCGTTGCGCAACGGCGCGCCGCCGCACGGCGGCATCGCTCTGGGCTACGACCGCCTGGTCATGCTCTACGCCGGGTTGACCAACATCCGCGACTGCATCGCCTTCCCCAAGACCGCCAAGGGGACCGACCTGATGACCGGCGCCCCCGGGACCGTCGCGGCCCGCCAGCTCAGGGAGTTGCATATCCGCCCGAACCTGGACTGAGCGAACTCATCGCCGATCGAATCGCTCGAAGAAACAGCCATGGAAGCCCGAAGCGCCAGCGAGTGGATACACCGGACGCATGGCGAGGGAATTCACTCGCTGGCGCTTCGGGCTTCCATGGCTGTTCCACAGACCTCAGTTTTGCGCCTCCGCCAGAAGACCTTCCCCCCCCATCCTTGGGGATTACAGGAGCCCGGTCCCGGATGACATGCAACCGCCATGGTTGTAGAATAGTTGTTGGTCAGCGCACGACTCAAGAACACGCTCCGCGTCGTCGGAGACGTTCCGGCCGTCATCACCACCTGTTCCATCCGAGGCTTCCGCATGTCGGCGAGAAGACGGACTCATCCTGTGGGTCGAATCGTGGTGCTTGCGGTCCTGACGGGGGGACTAGGCGTTTCGGCGGCGACTCTGGACGACGCGCCGGGCGCGGCGGCGAATGATCCGGCGGCCGTCGAGTTCTTCGAGAAGCGAGTGCGGCCGATCCTGATCGAGCGCTGCGTCGGCTGCCACGGGCCGACGAAGCAGAAGGGCGAGCTTCGCCTGGACAGCCGGGCGCGGGTGCTGGCCGGCGGATCGTCGGGACCGGCCGTCGAGCCCGGCAAGATCGAAACGAGCCTGCTGGTCAGCGCGATCAACTACGGCGAGTTGTACCAGATGCCGCCGAAGTCGAAGCTGCCCGCCGAGGAAATCGAGGCGCTCACGGAATGGGTCGCCCGGGGCGCGCCCTGGGGCGTCGAATCGCCCAGGAGCGATGGCCCGGCGGAGAACGACTCCGGAGCCGGCTTCGAGGCGAGCGCCGAGTACGCCCGGAGGGCGAAGTTCTGGTCGTTCCAGCCGATCCAGAAGCCCACGCCGCCGCCGGTGAGCGCCGACCGGGCGCATTGGCCTCGGAACCCGATCGATCGGTTCGTCCTGGCGGGACTGGAGGAGCGCGGGCTCGGACCGGCCGAAGAGGCCGATCGGCGGACGTTGATCCGACGCCTGACTTACGACCTGATCGGCCTGCCCCCGACCGTCGACGAGGTCGCGGCCTTCGTCGCCGACGACGCGCCCGACGCCTATGAAAAGCTCGTTGATCGGCTGCTCGCCAGCCCGCACCACGGCGAGCGCTGGGGACGGCACTGGCTCGATCTGGCGCGGTACGCCGAGACCTCGGGCCACGAGTTCGACTACGACATCCTGGATTCGCATCGGTATCGCGACTACGTCGTCCGGGCGATCAATCTCGACCTCCCGTACGACCAGTTCGTCGTCGAGCAAGTGGCCGGCGACCTGCTGGCCAACCCGAGGCGGCATCCGACCGAAGGCTTCAATGAATCGATTCTCGGCACCGGCTTCTCCTTCCTGGGGGAGGGGACGCATTCGCCGGTCGACGTCCGCGACGAGGGAGTGCGGCGGATCGACAACCAGATCGACGTCCTGTCGAAAACGTTCCTCGGCCTGACCGTAAGCTGCGCCCGCTGTCACGACCACAAGTTCGACCCGATCAGCGCCCACGACTACTACGCGCTGGCGGGCTACTACCGAAGCTCACGGCATCAGCAAGCGTTCATCGATTCCGACGTCCGGATCGCTCCGATCGTCGACGACCTCAAGGAGCTTAAGCAGTCGATCCGCGACCTGCTGAACGAAGCGGCGGTCAAGCTGCCGGAAGCTCGACGGCTCGCAGTCGAGACGGTTCTGGACTCAGCCGATCAGCCTTCGGGGGGCGGTCGGGTCGGCGACGCGACCGCCGACGGCTTTCGGGCTTCGCGGTTCGACGACTGGAAGGCGACGGGCGACGCGTTCGGCGAGCCCGGCGCGGCGGCCGGCGATTTCCGGCTCGAACTGGGCGACGACGGCCGGCGGCTCGCGCCGATCCGCGCCGGGGCGCTGCATGGCGGGCGGATTTCGGATCGACTCCAGGGGGTCGCGAGATCCCCCACGTTCACGATCCGGGGGCGGTATCTGCATCTGCTCGCGGGGGGGACCGGCGGGCGAATCAACGTGGTCGTCGACGGCTTCGAGAAGATCCGATCGCCGATCTACGGCGATCTGACGATCGCGGTCGCCGCCCCGGGCACGCCGCGCTGGATCTCGCGCGACCTGGCGATGTGGCGGGGCCATCGGGCGTACATCGAGGTTTGCGACGGCTCGGCCGTCGACTACACCGGCGCCCGGACGAAACGCGTCGAGGGGGACGGCAGCCTCCGCGTCGTCGAAGCCGCCCTGACCGATCAGGCCCACCCCCCCGCCGCCCCTTCCGTCGCCCCCGGCGCGCCCGTCGATCTCAACGCCGTCGTGATCGAGCTGGCGACGGTCGACTCGCCGCTGGCCGACCGACTCGCCGGGGCGCTCGACGCCTATCGCGTCCTGGAAGCCAAGATTCCCGAGCCGACCTTCGCGCCGGCGATCGTCGACGGGGACGGCGAGGACGAGCACCTGATGATCCGAGGCAACCCCCAGACCCTGGGCGAGGCGGTCCCCCGACGGCTTCCGTCGATCCTGGGCGGCCGGAGTCAGGCGAGTCCCTCCGGCGGCAGCGGCCGTCTTGAGCTGGCCCGGGGCCTCGTCGACGCCCACTCCAACCCCCTCCCCCCGCGCGTACTGGTCAACCGGCTTTGGAAGCAGCACTTCGGCGAGGGGATCGTCAAATCGACGGATGATTTCGGAGCTATGGGCCAACCTCCGTCCAACCCCGCGCTTCTCGACTGGCTGGCGTCCGAGTTCGTCGATCGGGGCTGGTCGCTCAAGACGATGCACCGGCTGATGGTCGGCTCGTCGGCCTACCGGATGCGCAGCCGATCGGACGAGAAGGCCGATGAACTCGACCCCGACAACGTCCTGCTGCACCGGATGAACGTCCGCCGTCTGGAAGCCGAGGCGATCCGCGACGCCCTGCTGGCAGTTTCGGGACGACTCGATCGCACAATGGCCGGCCCCAGCGTGCCGCCGCACCTGTCGGCGTTCATGGACGGTCGAGGCAGGCCGGCGACGAGCGGCCCGATCGACGGCGACGGCCGACGAAGCCTTTACATCCAGGTCCGCCGCAACTTCCTCACGCCGATGTTCCTGGCGTTCGACGCCCCCGCGCCGTTTTCGACGATGGGCCGGCGGAACGTCTCCAACGTCCCGGCGCAGGCGTTGACCCTGCTCAACGACCCGATGATGGTCGAGCTGGCCGACGCCTGGGCCGCCCGATCGCTCGCCGAGGGCGATCAGCCCGTCGAACGGCGGATCGCCCGCCTGTACGAATCGGCCTTCGGTCGGCCGCCGACCGACCGCGAGGTCCGCCAGTGCGCGGCGTTCGTCGCCGAGGGGGGGACGTCGGACCCGTTGCGGGCGTGGACGAATCTCTGCCACGTGCTGTTCAACGTCAAGGAATTCATCTACGTCGACTGAACGTCGAACGTCCCTCCGGGGGATCGGGCGGAGTCTCATCATGCACTGCGGTCGATATCAAGCCATGCCGTTCAGCCGTCGTGCGATGCTCGCCCGTTGCGCCAACGGGTTCGGCGCGCTGGCCCTCGCGGCGCTCTCTCGCGATCCGGCGTTCGGCGCCGACGCGGCCGGGCCGGCGCTCGGCCCGCTCGCCGTGAAGCCGACCCACTTTCCGGCCAAGGCGCGGAACGTGATCTTCCTGTACATGGACGGCGGTCCGTCGCAGATGGACACGTTCGACCCCAAGCCGCTTCTGGACCGCGAGCACGGCCAGCCGATCAAGGTCAAGACCCACCCGACGCAGTTCAACAACGTCGGCAACGTGCTCAAGTGCCCCTGGAAGTTCCGTCGATACGGCGAGAGCGGGATTCCAGTAAGCGACCTGTTTCCCCACGTGGCCCAGCACGTCGACGAGTTGGCGATCATTCGGTCGATGGTCTCGAACTTCTCCGAGCACACCGCCGCGAACTACTTCCTGCACACCGGCAGCGGGCTTCAAGGGCACCCCAGCCAGGGCGCCTGGACGACTTACGGACTGGGGAGCGAGTGCCGGGACCTGCCCGGCTTCGTGGTCCTCAACGGCGGCCTGATCCCCCCCGGCGGGATGGACTGCTTCAGCAACGGCTTCCTGCCCGCGGCCTATCAAGGCTCGCTGTTCCGCCCTTCCGCCGAGGCGATCGCCAACATCCGCCCCGGAGAAGCTTCGGCCGATCTTCAGCGCCGGAAGCTCGACCTGCTGCGTCAGCTCGACCGGAACGTCGTCGCTCGAATGGGCGAGAACGACGACCTCGAAGCGGCGATCGGCAATTACGAACTCGCCTACAGGATGCAGGCGGCCGTGCCCGAATTGACGAGCCTCGAAGGGGAGTCGCCGGCGACCCGCCGGCTCTACGGGCTGGACGACGCATTCGAGCCGACCCGGATCTTCGGCCGCGAGTGCCTGCTCGCCCGCCGCCTGGTGGAGCGCGGCGTGCGGTTCGTCGAGGTCCTCTGCCCGTCCGTCGGCCACGACCGCTGGGACCAGCACAGCGACCTGAAGGGAGGCCACGAGCGCAACGCCCGCGCCGTCGACCGCCCGATCGCCGGCCTGCTCAGCGATCTCAAGGCGCGGGGGCTGCTCGACTCGACCCTGATCTTCTGGGGGGGCGAGTTCGGCCGCACGCCGATGGCCCAGGGGAGCGACGGCCGCGACCACAACCCGTACGGCTTCACGGTCTGGCTGGCCGGCGGCGGCGTCAAGGGGGGCGCCATCTACGGCGCGACCGACGACTACGGCTACCACGCCGTCGAGAACAAGGTCGAGATCCACGACCTCCATGCCACCATGCTCCATTTGCTCGGCATGGATCACACCCGCCTGACCGTCCGCTTCGGCGGTCGCGACATGCGCCTGACCGACGTCCACGGCGAGGTCGTGACGGGAATCGTCGCCTGATGCGGTTGAGAGGCGGATTGCCGGTTCATCGACGTTGCGGAATTGCGTCGGTGTCGTGAATCCTGGAGAGATCTGATAGAATTCTCTCTTTGGTGTATTGAACGCGAAGTCACCCAAGAGACGAGCCGAACGAAGCCCATGAGCGCGACGACGCGGATTGCGATCTACGACACGACCCTGCGCGACGGCAGCCAGGGCGAGGGCGTGAACTTCTCGCTCCAGGACAAGCTGCTGATCACGTCGAGGCTCGACGAGTTGGGGATCGACTACGTCGAGGGGGGGTATCCACTCTCCAATCCCAAGGACGCCGCCTACTTTCGGGCCGTCCGCGACCTACCGCTTGAGCACGCCAAGGTGGTCGCCTTCGGCATGACCCGCCGCCGCGACGTCGCGGCCGAGGACGACACCGGAATGAAGGCCCTGGTCGCCGCCGGGACGCCGGCCGTGACGGTCGTCGGCAAGACCTGGGACCTGCACGTCCGCGAGGTCCTGGGGGTCTCGTTCGAGGAGAACCTGCGAATGATCGGCGATTCCGTCGGCTTCCTCGCGTCCCACGTGGCCGAGGTCGTATACGACGCCGAGCACTTCTTCGACGGCTTCAAGCGCAATCCCGATTATTCGCTGCAAACCCTCAAGCAGGCCGCCGAGGCCGGCGCGACCTGGATCGTCCTGTGCGACACCAACGGCGGCTCGCTGCCGGAGGAGGTCGCCGAGGCGGTCGCCCTGGTCGCCCGGGAGATCGACGTCCCGCTGGGGGTCCACCCCCACAACGACGGCGAGCTGGCCGTGGCCAACGCGCTGGCGGCCGTCCGCCGCGGTGCGACGCAGGTCCAGGGGACGATCAACGGCCTGGGCGAGCGGTGCGGCAACGTCGATTTGTGCAGCGTGATCGCCAACCTGTCGCTCAAGTACCCGGGGTTCGCGGTCCTCTCCCCAGGCAAGCTCGGCCGGCTGACGGAGATTTCGCGGTACGTCTACGAGACGGCCAACATGAACTTCCGCTCTGGCCAGCCGTTCGTGGGGTCCAGTGCGTTCGCCCACAAGGGGGGGATGCACGTCCACGGCGTCCGCAAGCTGGCGTCGAGCTACGAGCACGTCGAGCCGTCGACCGTCGGCAACGAGCGGCGGATCCTGGTCAGCGAGTTGTCCGGCAAGTCCAACATCGCCGAGAAGCTGACCGAGCACGGGCTCGACCAGGACCAGGCCTTGCTCGCAAGGGTGCTCGACCGGGTCCAGGAGCTTGAGAACGAGGGCTACCAGTTCGAGGCGGCCGAGGCGTCGTTCGTCCTGCTGGTCGAGCGGTTGGCCGACCGCCACCACCAGTGCTTCGACCTCCGGGGGTTCCACGTCGGGGTTGCGAGCCGGACCGGCCAGGGCGCGACGACCGAGGCGACGATCAAGCTTCAGGTCGGCGACGCTTACGAACACACCGTCAGCGAGGGGGACGGTCCGGTCAACGCCCTCGACGGCGCGCTCCGCAAGGCCCTGGAACACCACTTCCCCGGCCTCAAGTCGATGAAGCTGGTCGACTACAAGGTTAGGGTCATCAACGCCCGGGCCGGCACCGCCGCGCGGGTGCGGGTGGTGATCGAAAGCTCGGACCAGGACGCCGTCTGGGGCACCATCGGCGTCTCCGAAAACGTCATCGAGGCGAGCTGGCTGGCGCTGGTCGACGCCTTCGAATACAAGCTCTCCAAGGACGCCCGAAACTCCAAGGCGGCCGGGCCCGTCGCGCTGGTGGAGTCGTCGTCTTGAACCGGAGCACCTGACATGGCGACCACGACCGACACGACCACTACGACCGACGCCTGCCGGCGGCCCTACCGATTCACCGTCAAGCAGCAACACCAAGCGGGCCGACTACCGCGACAAGCTCCAGCTTTACGCGGAGGCGGGCGTGCCAGCGTACTGGATCGTCGACGTCGACGATCGGACGATCACCGTCCACGCCGAGCCCACGAGCGAGGGGGAGTTCAAACGCGTCGAGACGTTCGCCGAGGGCGCCTCGGCCCCGGTCATTCTTGATCGGATTGAAATCGGCCGGATCGTCGTGAAGGACGTCCTGCCGCCGAAGGCCTAACCTAACCATGCGAGCCTTCCCGTGATCCGAATACCAGCCCGAAGAGCAAGCGAGTGATTCGCGTCGCGAACGTCGACAGGTCCGGCGCCGTCAAATGGGATGAGTCACTCGCTTGCGCTTCGGGCCGGCATTCAGACTTCCAGTTCCACCATGAGTCCATCTGAACTACGCTCCCGCATGAACATCAACGAAATCCCCAAGCAGTACGACCCCAAGGACGCCCAGGACCGCTGGTACGGGTTCTGGCTCAGGAACGGATATTTCCACGCCGATCCTTCGAGCGAGAAGCCGCCGTACTGCATCGTGATCCCGCCGCCCAACGTCACCGGGGCCTTGCATCTGGGCCACGCGCTCAACAATACGCTCCAGGATGTTTTGATCCGATGGCGGCGGATGCAGGGGTGGGACTGCCTCTGGATGCCCGGCACCGACCACGCGGGGATCGCCACCCAGGCCGTCGTCGAACGGCGGCTGTTGGAGGAGGAGAAGCTCACCCGCCACGACGTCGGCCGCGAGGCGCTCGTCGAGCGGATCTGGGCGTGGAAGGACGAGTACGAGAAGCGCATTCTGGATCAACTGCGGCTCATGGGCTGCTCGTGCGACTGGGAGCGGACGCGGTTCACGCTCGACGAAATGTGCTCGAAGGCGGTCCGGCGGACGTTCTTCAACCTGTTCAAGGCGGGCAAGATCTTCCGAGGGAAGCGGCTCGTGAACTGGGACACCCAGCTCCGCACCGCGGTCGCCGACGACGAGATCTACTACGAGGAGGCCAACGGCCACCTGTGGACGATCAAGTATCCGGTGGCCGACTCCGCCGACGTGCTCCACGTCGCCACCACCCGACCGGAGACGATGCTCGGCGACACGGCCGTCGCCGTCCATCCCGACGATCCTCGGTATCAGCGGCTGATCGGCAAGATGGTCGAGCTGCCGCTCACGGGCCGTCGGATTCCGATCATCGCCGACGCGATCCTGGTCGACCCGGCGTTCGGAACCGGCTGCGTGAAGGTCACCCCCGCGCACGACCCTAACGACTACCAGACGGGGTTGCGCAACGACCTGCCGATGATCAACCTGCTCAACCCCGACGGCACCTACAACGAGAACGCCGGCGAAAAGTACGCCGGACTTGACCGGATGGTCGTCCGCAAGCGGGTCGTCGAGGATCTGAAGTCCGCCGGCCTGCTGGAGCGGGTCGACTCGTACCTCGTCCGGCTCAACCACTCCGACCGGAGCAAGACGCCGATCGAGCCGTACCTCTCGGACCAGTGGTTCGTCCGGATGGCCGACGACGCCGACGGCGCGCCGGGGTTCGCCCAGCAGGCGATGGACGCCGTGACCGCCGGCAAGGTCCGGATCACCCCCGAGCGTTACGCCAAGAGCTACGCCGACTGGCTGGCCGAGAAGCGCGATTGGTGCATCAGCCGGCAGCTCTGGTGGGGCCACCGCATCCCCATCTGGTTCTGCACCACCTGCTCCGAGGAGGACCTGCAATTGGCCTTCGGCGGCCGCTCCGACGTCTCCTGGCGCGAGGCTGAAGCCGGCGGCTGGCTGATCTGCGGCGAGCGCGACCTGGCCGCCGACGCCCTCGGCGACGGCCATCTCCTGCTCCAGGAGACCGACGTGCTGGACACCTGGTTCAGTTCGGCCCTCTGGCCGCACTCGACGTTGGGCTGGCCCGACGACACCCCCGAGCTTCGCAAATACTACCCGACCAGCGTCCTGTCGACGGCCCGCGACATCATCACGCTGTGGGTCGCCCGGATGGTGATCTTCGGCCAATTCAACATGCGCGAGGCGCCGTTCCGCGACGTCTACATCCACCCCGTGATCCAGGACGGCAACGGCAAGCGGATGTCGAAGTCGGCCGGCAACGGCGTCGACCCCGTGGACATCGTCGAGGTCTACGGCGCCGACGCCCTCCGGTACACGTTGGCCCTGGGGGCGACCGAGACCCAGGACCTGCGGATGCCCGTCGAGAAGCTCAAGCTGGCCGACGGCCGGACTATCAACAGCTCTGAGCGATTCGAGCAAGGGCGGAACTTCGGCAACAAGATCTGGAACGTCGCCCGGCTGACGATGATGAACCTGGAAGGCTACGAACCCGCCCCCGTGGACGTCGCAAAGCTCCCCGTCGAGGACCGTTGGATCCTGGCCGAGCTGGACGAGACGATCCGCGCGACGACCGCCGATCTGGACGCATTCCGATTCTCGGAGGCCGCCCGGCGGCTCCGCGAATTCGCCTGGGGCGAATTCTGCGACTGGTACGTCGAGTTCATCAAGACGCGGCTCCGCGACCCCGAGACCCGGCCCGACGCCCAGCGCACGGCGGCGGCCGTCCTGGACGCGCTCTGCCGGCTCTTGCACCCGATCATGCCGTTCCTGACCGAACAGATCTGGCAGCTCCTCGGTCGACTCGCCCCGCGTCGCGGCGCCCCCCGGCCGGTCGAGGCCGCGGCGAGCGTCTGCATCGCCCCCTGGCCCGTCCCGGCGGGCCTTGAGGACGCCGAGGCCCGCGCCGCCGTGGCCCAGTGGAAGGAGAAGATCCAGGCGATCCGCAACCTCCGGGCCGAGCGGAACGTCCCCAAGGAAGCCAAGATCGCCCCGGTGATCGTCGCCGAGGGGATCGTCGCCGACCGCCTCCGGTCGGGCGAAAGCTTCATCAAGAGCCTGACCGGCGCCGGCAGCATCGAGATCACCGCCGACGGCTCGAATCGGCCCGCCGAGTCGGCCGTGACGGTGCTCGCCGACGCCGAGATCGTCCTCCCCCTGGAAGGGCTGATCGATAAGGAGGCCGAGCTGGCGAAGCTCAAGAAGAGCCTGGCCGATCTGGACCGCCAGATCGCCCCGCTGCGGGCCAAGCTGGCCAACGAATCGTTCACCGAGCGGGCCCCCGCCGAGGTCGTCGCGACGGCCCGCGACAAGCTCTCCGAACTGGAGGCCCAGCACGCCTCGGTCGCCGCCCTGGTGGAGGCCGGCGCGCGGTGACGTCGCGTCGAAGTCGATCGACCCGTCACGTTGACGAGGCGGGACGAGGCACTTATGATCAAGCGGAAGCGTTCCGGACGACGACGAACCGGAGCGAGGAGACAAGCCCCCCCGGGAAAGGTAAGCTGCCGTGCCGGTCCAGATGGATCTCATGCGGATCATCATCAATGAGCACAGCGAACAGCACATCATCTTCCTCAAGGAAGTTGACGGCGACCGCATGTTCCCGATCGTGATCGGCATCTTCGAGGCCTCGAGCATCGACCGTCGCGTCAAAAACCAGCAGAGCCAACGCCCGCTCACGCACGACCTGCTGGCCAGCACGATCGAGCTGCTTGGGGGCGAGCTTCAGGACATCTACATCAGCGAGCTGCGCGACCATACGTATTTCGCCAAACTGCGAATCCGTCACGAGGGGGAGATCGTCGAGATCGACTCGCGTCCCAGCGACGCGATCGCCCTGGCCGTGACGGTCGACGTGCCGATCTACGTCGCCGAGGACATCATCGAGGAAGTCAGCCAATGAGAAGGCCGCGGCCGGCCCTTGCGAGGCCGACCGCGGCGTCCGCCGGGAAACGATTCGGAGGGGTGCCAGAGTGGTCGATTGGGACGGTCTTGAAAACCGTAGAAGGGTCACACCTTCCGTGGGTTCGAATCCCACCCCCTCCGCTCGCCCGATCAATCGGCGGGCCAGCTCAAGCTCAACTGCCGGCGTGGCGGAATGGCAGACGCTGAGGACTTAAAATCCTCTCAGGGGGAACCCTGGTGTGGGTTCGAATCCCACCGCCGGTACTCTGACTAAGGCCGACGGGGTGCGTCAGATCCCGTAAAACAGAGGGTTCGGGCTTCATGCTCGATTGAGCATCCGAACCCGTCGTCACGTCAGAACCCGACACATCCCGACTCGAAACGTCCCCTGCGGTGGGCAAATAGTGGGCAAAGACTTTGCTTATGGGTTGAACGTCCGTACCCGTCGCGGCCAGTTTCTCGGGCTTCGGCTCGGGTTCGCCACCCAGATCGGGGAGGGCTTCCACCGCGCCCGAGACGTCGTGCAAGCTCGCCTTGGCGTAGATGCCGATCGTCAGGCTTGGCGTCGAATGCCGCGCGAGCGTCTGGCACGTCTTGACGCTGGCTCCGCTCGAAACGAGATGGGAGATGTAGGTTCCTCGAAGCGCGTGGAAGTCGACGATTCCCGAGCCGGTCTCATAGGGGACGCCAGCGGCTTCCAAGTCGATCCGAATCATGTCGGCCGTCCGTTTGGTCATCCCGTCGAATACGGGCCTCTCAGGGGCCTTGGAAGCCAGCCAGGGGCGCAGGCGATCGGCGAGACTCTGGGGGAGGGGTTGCACCGCTTCGCGGCCGTTTTTGGAGTAGCAGGCTTCGACGGTGGCGGTCGGCTGGCGGGATGCCAGGTCGAATCGCTCGGGGGTCAGGGTGGCGAGTTCGTCGGCTCGGAAGCCGGTCCCCAGAGCCAGGGCGTAGAGCATCGAGCGATCGGGGCCGGACAACCCCAGCGCTTCGGGGCCTTGGCGGGCGGCTTCCACGAGACGAGTGCATTCCTCGTGGGTCAAAGCGCGACGACGGCGGCGGCGGTCGGCTTCGGCGTTGCTCGTGCTCAGATGGGCGAGATGATGCTCTCGGGCGCGGCCGTCCTTCCAGAGCCAGCGAGAGAACGCCTTGACGGCTCGAATATGGTGGTTGAGCGTTTCGGCCGATCGCCCCTCGCTTCGGAGAACGGCGAGTGCGTCCAGCGACTTGGACAGCGAGAAATCCGAGATGCGGCGGGCCTTGGCCAATTCCAGGACGTGGCGCGTCCGCGATTCCGTGACTTTAGCGTGCCTCTCGGTCCCGCCCTTGGCCAAGAGCATCTTGCCGAAGTCGCTCAAATGCTCAGTCAGGGGCCGCGCCTCGTGGTTGCGGTACGCTTCAGCTTTGGGGTCGACCAGCTTCGCCCTGACCTTCGCGGCCCGCGCTTCAGCGGCTCGGGCAAGTTCCTCAGTCGCTCGCTTGTCAGAGCAGCCCTTCGCCTCTCGCTTGACGCCGTTCTCGTCAACGAATCGGTAGTACCATGTCTTGCCGCGTTTTCGTAGACTGGCCATCGGGTTCGCTCCTATGCAGGTAGGGTCGAATCAAGGGGGCGGGGCCGGTTGCAACGGCCTCGTTTCCCGCTCCCTACGTTATCGCCACGTCGCCATTCGCTCAATGCGTGCAATCCGGCCGGTCGGGTCGTCCGATGAGGCGGTTGAATTCGCGAAGCCATTCCCCAGAGGACAGCGAGGGCGGAACGAACGGCGAACCGCTCTCGGCTTGGATCGCCGCGCGTTCGGCGACGGCTTCGGCTTCGGGGTCTTCCGGCTCGTCACCCGTCGATCCCCAGCGTTGGGACGCCAGTTCCTCCCAGGGCGTCGACATGTGCAGGTATCGTCCCCAGACGTACCGGACGCGGTTGAAGCCGGTCGCGTGAAGCTCGGTCCAATCCTTGAAACCTTCGGGCGGCCGAACCCGGATCGCCCTCGCTGGCCAGCTTGCGGCGGCTCCATCCCCGGCCGCATCGGCGTCGTGCGCGACGAACCACGGCGAAGCCGAGAGGATCGCCCCCAGAACGCTCGCGTCAAGCCGCCCCGAAGCGCTCCCCAGCGTCACGACGGATGCCATGTCGGCAAGCTCTTGACCGAGTAGCAAGGCGTCGAATTCGCCTTCCACGGCCACGAGGGGACGGCCGGGCCGGATCGATCCCAGCGAGGGGAAGACCTTCGGGCCGTCGCGAAACGCTTCAGCGTACTTCGGCTCCCTCCCTTCCGGCTGGCGGATTTTGACCAGCGTCAGACGGTCCCCGTCGAACCACGGGACGACCACCCCAGAGACTCGATAGGATCGGTCCCCGTCCCTCGTGGGAACCATTGCGGATTCGACGTACCCGAGTCGAGCCGATCGGATCGTCTCGTCAGACAAGCCCCGGCCATGCAGGTATGAAAGCGCCTCGCTTCCTTGCGGCGTCCAGAGACGTTCGGCGGCTTCGACCACGAGGTTCAAGGCGTTCTCCAGAGGAAGGCCGGACGGCTTCGCCACGGGACGCACGGCGGCCGTCGCGGCCGGGGTGAACCGTTGGACCACCTTCCCCGTCCCCCCGCTCACTGGAATGGTCCCGCTGAGTTCCGCCACGAGGCGGACGGCTTCGGGGAACGCCATGCTCGGGTTCAACCGCATGGCCAGTTCCACCGCGTCCCCGTGGCCGCATCCCGCCCAGCACTTCCAGCGCCCGCGCTCGGGGTTGATCTGGAGCGACGGGTTGCGGTCGGCATGAAACGGGCACAGCCACCACAGGCCGGAACCGCCACGCCTGCCAGAGGGTTCCCCAAGCAGGGCGACGGCCACGGTTTCCAGGCTCACTTGGCCTTTGATGGCGCGCCAGTCGAGCCGTTCGGCGGACATGATTCATCCTCCCTACAGGCTACTAGAAACACTAGAAACGCTAGAAACTCGGGTCGTCGGGGCAGGTGGTCAGGGGTTTACAGGGTTGTCAGGGTTTCTAGTAACCAGTAGGGCGGGATTCACGTCGTAGACGGGCGACGGCGGGCGGCCTGGCTTGGCGGTCCCTTGCGGGGCCTCTTGAACACGAATGGCGTTCGATTTGGCCAGATAAGCCAGGGCCTTGGCCAGTGGCTCGGGTTCGATCCATCGGCGGGCCTGCTTCACCTGGCTTTCGGTGAACGTCGCGCGGGCGCCGTCGCGAAGCCATGAAACGATCGCCCGGGCGGCGGCGGCTTCTGGGCCTGCCACTCCCAGGTTGACGGCCGCATGGACGCGTTTCGCGTGGCTCTTGAAGTACGCGATGAGTCGCCATGCGTTTTCGACGTGGCGTTCGGTCGCACTGGGGACAATCGATGCGTCGGCCGTTGGATCGGCCGCATGGTCCATGAGGCAGAGGACCAGCGTCAACCGACCCGCGTACTCCCGAAGTTTCGCCCACGGCCCGCGCAGCGACGGCGGGAATCCGGGATGATTCATCTCCTCAGAATGGGCGTTGTACAGACGTTGCCAGGCGGCCTTGGCTTGTCGGGTCAGACCCGCGACGTGGGGATGTTCCGCCCCCTCGGATGAAAGGCTCATCCGTCTAAACCCAATGCCCGTTAGATAAGCAGAACCACCGCCTGGCTAAAGGGTTTAGTCGGTT
>CALCIC010000881.1 GCA_937907405.1 uncultured Isosphaeraceae bacterium
TACGAGATTACAAGGTGACTGGAGTTCAGACGTGTGCTCTTCCGATCTCGTCAACAACAAGGCGTGGGTCATGCACAGCTCGCTGGGACAAAGCCGGCAGGCCCTTGAACTGGCCCAGGGGTTGGTGAAGCGGGTCGACGCCTCCTCCTTGCCGGGCGAATTCTACGACACGATGGGCTCGATCCAGGAGGCCGTCGGACAGACCGTCGACGCCGAGCAGTCGTACATGGAAGGGCTGAAGCGGTCGCCCGACCTCGCTGTCTTGCACTACCACTACGGCAAGTTGATCGCCGCCGACAAGGCCCGGGGCGGCCGCGCCAAGGACCATCTGTCGAAGGCCATCGCCGGCCGAGATCAGCTCACCCCGGTCATGGCCGACGACGCCGTCCGGTTGGTCCAGCAGATCACCGACGCCGACTCGCAGTAAGCTCCGGGGCGGCGCGGGGCGTCGACGTTTCTCGACAGCGGCGACCGCTCATGTTACGTTGTCGTGATGAAATTCCAGGACGCCGAGCGAGGAATCAATCGATCCTCGCCTCGGCGTCGTCACTTACCAGGTTGGTCTCTGGAGCTTGAGACGCCATGACGTCAGGACGCACCATGTTTTCCCCCTCGTTGCTTCACGGGCTGGTTTTGGGCCTCGCCGCCTGCCTTTGGCTCGGCTCGTCCGGCTTCGCCCAGGAAGCCGCCGAGAAGCCGCAGGTGGTGCTCGAAACCTCCGAGGGCAAGATCACCATCGAGCTGGAACCGGAGAAAGCCCCGATCACCGTCGCCAACTTCCTCAAGTACGTCGACGAGGGCTACTACGACAACCTGATCTTCCACCGCGTGATCCCCCGGTTCATGATTCAGGGGGGCGGGTTCTCGGACAAGATGGAAGAGAAGAGCAAGGGCCAGCACCCGCCGATCAAGCTCGAAGTGGGCAAGGGCCTCTCGAACGAGCGCGGGGCCGTCGCCATGGCCCGGACCAGCAATCCCAACTCGGCGACCAGCCAGTTCTTCATCAATCACGCCGACAACGCGCAACTCGACAACCTCGGCGGCGGCTACGCGGTGTTCGGCAAGGTGATCGACGGGATGGACGTGGTCGACGCCGTCGCCAAGGCCGAGACGACCACCAAAGGCCCTCACGGCGACGTGCCGGTCAAGCCGATCTACATTAAAAGTGCGAAGCGCGTGAAGAAATGAGCTTCGTCGCGATCGGCCGGGGGGCGGGCGCGCCGGCGTCTTGACCCTGGCCGAAATCGTTTCTAGTATTTATTACGGTACGCCAGGTTACGCCCTTCAGGCCGGTTTCCTCCTGATTCGCGCAAGCCTTTCCCAGCCTTGTTCCGTCTTTAGGAGTCACGTATGGCTCACGTCGTCGCCGAGCCTTGCTTCGACTGCAAGTACACGGATTGCGTGGTCGTTTGTCCCGTCGATTGCTTCTACGAAGGCGCGCAGATGCTCTACATCAGCCCTGATGAGTGCATCGACTGCGAAGCGTGCGTCCCGGAATGCCCCGTCGAGGCCATTTTCCACGAAGACAACCTGCCCGACGAATGGAAGGATTTCACGCCTCTCAACGCCGAGATGGCCCCGACCTGCCCCGTCATCAACGAGAAGAAGGACGCCCTCGAAACCGAGTCGTGCGACACCAGCCGCAAGAAGGGCTGAGTCTCGCGCAAGCTCTCGATCGCCCGCAATGGATCGGATCAACCCCGGAATCTTCTCCGGGGTTTTTTCATGTCTGGGACTCGCCGGCCTCGCTCGGCGGCTCAGCCAGAACGCCCGACCAGCGGATCACAAGTCCGACCGCAATGCAGAAGAGGGCCGACAGACTCATCACCCGGGTCACCCCCCATGCGCTTGCCGCGCGGCCGGTCCAGAGCGCGCCCAGCGGAACCGTGCCCGAGAAGACGACCATCCAGACCCCCATGATCCGCCCGCGCAGGTGGTCGGTGATCGCGAGTTGGATCAGCGTCTGCGTCGACGCGTAAAGCAAGGCCGCTCCAAAGCCCGCCCCCAACAAGCAGAATGCGGCCGCGGCGAGTCGAGCGAACAACGGCCAGCTTGCCGGCGCCCAGTACGGGTACAGCGACGCGATCAGCAGGAACGTCGAGAAGATCAGCAGTCCGCCGACGACCATGCGGTCCTTGTGTCGGCGGTCGCCCAGCCGAGCGACCGTCAGCGCGCCGATGGTGGCGCCCGCCCCGCTGCAAGCGAGCAACACGCTGTAGCCGCCGACGTCGGCGCCGACCACCCGCCGGGCGTAGACCGGAGTCATCGACTCGTACCCCATCCCCATCAGACCGAAAAACCCCATCAACGCCAGGTGACGGAGGATTCGCGATTCGCTTCGGAGGTAGCTCAGCCCCGCCAGCACGTCTCGAATCGCCGCCCCCTTGCCGCCTTGCGATTGCCGCGTCCGCGGGCTCGGCCGGATCGCGATCACCGCGGCGATCGCGGCGAAGTGGCTGAATGCGTTGACCGTGAAACAGCCCGCCGCGCCCAGCGCCGAGATCCCGACGCCCGCCAGCGCCGGGCCGAGCACCCTCGTCGCGTTGAACAGACCCGAATTCAGCGCGATCGCGTTCGTCAGGTTCTCCGGTCCGACCAGGTCGTAGATGAACACCTGTCGGCTGGGCACCTCGAACGCGACGCAAATTCGCGCCAGCGCCAGGATCACCACCATCTGCCAGAATTGCACCACCCCCAGGCCGACGAGGGCGGCCAGGAGGAAGGCGCTGGCCATCTGGCCGAACTCCATCGTCACGATCATCGCCCGAGGCGCGACGCGGTCGGAGACGGCGCCCGAGAACAGCCCGATCAGCAGGCCGGGCATCAGGTTGGCCGCCTCGACCACCCCCAGGAGCGACGCCGAACCGGTTTGATCGTAGACGAGCCAACGCACGGCCGCGGCTTGCAGCCAGGTGCCGATCAGGCTTACGCCCTGTCCCGTGTAGTAAAGGCGATACTCTCGCTGGGCGAGCGCGGCGAACATGCCGCGGCGCGGCGGGGCTGGCGGAACGACCCGAGTCGAGGCGTCGGCTTTGGTCATCCAGCAGCCCCGGAATGCTCGGAGCGACCGAGCTCGACGCTCGGGGCCTTGGGACTGGCGAGGCTCGCCGCCGCATACACGGCCGCCGCCGCAAGGAACGCAAACAGCGCCGCGGGCTCGACCAATCTCAGCGAGTCCGCCCCGGTCAATCGTTGCAGCACCGGCGCCAGACCAACCACCGCCCCCAGCGACCATGCCGCGATTCCGGCGGGCCGCCATCCGGTCCTCGGACCGGCCCAAGCGCCGCGGGTCAGGATCGCCTCGGCGGCGATCACGCCGGCGAGCGGCGCGAAGAGGGCGCCGCTGATCGTGAAGATGGTTTCCAACTCCGCCGAGAGGGCCGTCGCCCCCAGCCCGACGACCAGCACGCACCCCAGCCAGAGCCCGGCTCGGCGCTGCAACAGCGGCCAGTGAGCCCGGAACCGCGTGGTGTAGATGGCCGACCCGTAGCAAGCCGGCGCCAGGGCCGCGATCCCGAACAGGAGCAGCAGCAGGCCGGCCGCCTTGCCGCCGGCCGTTGCGCCGACCGCTCGATAGACGGCCCCCTGGAACGAACCCGGCGGCAAATCCCAGTTGAGCGCGATCGGCGTGGTCGGAACGCCCGGATCGCTCGCGCCCAGCACCAGCGCCGAAAGGACCGTTACGGTTCCCGCCGCCAGGATTCCCAGCCAGCCGCCGATCCGGACGTCGCGACGGTCGCGCACCGCCGCCCCCCATTCAACGCCCATCAGCCCGGCGAACGCGAAGTAGCCGAAGACCAGTTGGAAGACCTTCGGCTCGATTCCGGCGCCGACCGTCGCCGGACGGTCCGCCGTCGCTCCCCCGGCCAGCGGATGCGTCCAGGCCCACGCGGCGGCGACCATCAAGAGAACGGTCGCGACGGGCGCGTAAACCTTCAGAAGGGCCGCGATCACGTTCATCAATCGCAGTCCGTTGGCCGAAGCGATGATGAACGTCCAGAACGCCAGGCAGACGAGGAACAGCGGGCTTTCCAGCGTCAATCCGCCGAGGCTCCCGCGCTGGACGGCCGACACGTCGATCAGGTTCCAGGACAGCAGGCCGAGGAGAATCAGCTTGACCGAGTAGTAGACCGACACGGCCGTCCAGACCAGACCGAAGAATCCATAAAGTACGCCGGCGATCCACTCCGAGCCCTCGGCCCCCAGCGCCGCCGACGCCACGACCGGCAGCCGTCGGCCGGAGGACCACCCAATCCTCGCGGGGGCCTCGTAGAGCAGCAGGTACCCAGCGATCACCCCGAGCGCCCCCCCCATGAACGGTGCGGTCAGACCGGCCGCCCCCTGTCCGGCGCTCCCCATCGCGTCGATGAACGGGACCCAGACGAAGACGCCGAGGTACGCTGGTGCGATCGTCGTCAACCAGGATCGTCGATGGACGATCGGATGTTCGCTCAGCGACTGCACGATGGGAGGGAACGCGGGAGGACGCGGCTCGATGGTGGCGGGAGGAACAGTCACGATGATCGGGAATCCCAAACAGGGGCACGGTCTTGGTCGATTCACGTCGAGGCGTTAGTTTACCATGATTGACGGTTGGGCCGGAGGTCGCGGGATGAAAAGACGGGACGGCATGGCGTCGGTGATTGCACGATACGCGTGGGCCGCTCCCACGACGCTGATCGGGCTCGCGGCCGGTTTGTTGACGCTGGCGTCCGGCGGTCGCGGGCAGGCGCGCGAGGGGGCGCTTGAGTTTTACGGCGGTTTCGCCACCTGGCTTTCCCGCGTGATCGGCTTCGGCGCCATGACCCTGGGCCATGTGATCCTGGGGCGCGACGCGCTTTGCCTCGACCTGTTCCGCGACCACGAGCAGGCCCACGTCCGCCAGGTCGAGCGGTGGGGGATCGCCTTCATCCCTGCCTACGTCGTCGCGAGTTACATCGCCTGGCGGAGTGGGCTGCACTACTACCATGACAACTGGTTCGAGCGTGAAGCCCGAATCGCCAGCGGCGAAATCGAAGGGCCGGGGCTCGACCTGCCGGAGCTTGGAGAGCCCGCGCCGCTCGTCCCGCCGCCGGCCCACAAGGAGCGTCACTTCACGTCGAGCGACCTGGTTCGCGACGTCGTGATCGGCATGGCGGACGGCCTGACGGTCCCGTTCGCCCTGGCCGCGGGGCTGTCGGGCACCACGCTCGCCAACAATTTCATCGTCACGGCGGGGCTGGCGGAGGTTGCCGCCGGGTCGATCGCCATGGGGCTGGGAGGCTACCTCGCCGCGCGGAGCGACGCCGAACACTTCGCCGCCGAGAAGCTTCGCGAGCGCCGCGAGGTCGAGAGCGTTCCCGAGATGGAGGAGCTCGAAGTCGCCGAAATCTTTGAAGCCTACGGCCTGAACACCTACCAGATCGAGCCGATCCTCGACGCCTTCCGAGACAACCCGGAGGCCTGGGTCGATTTCATGATGAGGTTCGAGCTGGGCCTCGAAGAGCCCGACCCTCGCCGCGCGCGTTCGAGCGCCCTCACGATCGCCTCGGCGTACATCGTCGGCGGCCTGATCCCGCTCTCGCCGTACATGCTGATTTCGTCGACGCGGTCGGCCCTGCTGGCCTCGATCTCGGCGACCCTGCTGGCGCTGTTCGTCTTCGGCTTCGTCAAGGGGCGGTACACCGGGACTCGGCCGTTGCGCAGCGCCCTTCAGACGACGTTGATCGGCGGCCTGGCGGCCGGCGCGGCGTTCCTGATCGCTCGGGTCTTCTCCTGATCGGACGACCCCGGATTCGCGTCGTCGAGGGCGGCCGGCGTGACGTGGGCAGCCCCTTGACACTGCCCGGCTTACGTTGTCTATTTCACGGTCGACCGTATCGCGTACGCCTCCCCATGATCCACGACCAGAAGACCAATCGACATGAGCACAGAAACGACCGCGGCGTCGAGCCAACTGCCGGACTATATCGCCAGCGCCACGCCGAATCCGCCGGCCAACCGCGCCCCCTGGTACACGAACACGGCGCCCACGTTCGCCGGGGTGTTCCTCTGGTTCGTCTTCTGGGATTCGATGTCGAGCAACGGTCTGACGGCCGGAGGCGTCGTGCCGAGCCTCATCGGCATCGTGATCGCCGCGTTGATCTGCCATTTCCTCTTCTATCTGGCGCCCGGCCTTCTGGGCATGAAGACGGGGTTGCCGCTTTACGTGGTGGGGACGTCGACCTTCGGGTCGATCGGCGGCCTGATCATGCCCGGCTTCCTGATGGGCGCCTTGCAGTTCGGCTGGTTGGGCGTCAACACGTTCGCATCGGCCACCTTCCTGAACAAGAGCTTCGGTCCCGATCCGACCCTGTTTTACGCGTTGTGCGTCGTCTGGGCCGTCGGCGCGGCGTTCGTCGGGCTCAAGGGGATCCAGTACGTCGCCAAGGTCGCCACCTTCCTCCCCATCATCCCGCTGGCCGTCTTGATCATGGGCCTGGTGATGTTCGGCGGCTCGGCCTTCAAGTACACGCCGCCGGCGAATCCCGCGGCGACGGGGGGCTCGATCGCGTCG
>CALCIC010000882.1 GCA_937907405.1 uncultured Isosphaeraceae bacterium
CGCGCTCGCCCGCCAGATCAACGAGTTGACGACCAGGGCCGAAGCCGACGGGGCCGTCGCGGTCGCGCTCCGGTCGACGGCGTTCCCCGACAATCCCAGGACCGGCGTCTTCCGCCTGCTCGAAGCCTTCGACCAGAATGGAAACCGACGCTCGACCGTCGAGGATTCCGACTGGCGGACGATGGCCGCGTTCGCCCGGTTTCGAGAGAGCCGCGAGGCTGACTCCGCCTTCGATTCCTGGCGGAAGCGCACCCGTCCCTTGACCAGTCTTGAAGTGCTGCGAACCATTCTGGATCTCGACGACTCCGCAAACCCCTCCTAATCCTGGACGATCACTCGACCCGCACGGCGGCCCTCGCGCTGTCGAGAATCCGCAATCCGCGCCAGGCCCTCATGCAATTCGACGTCCTGGAATGAGTGCCGCCTTGCACTCCCGCCGTGATGGAAACACAATGCGGGGGCATCATCCGGTCGTCGTTCGCACTCTTACGACGGAGGTCTCATGCGCATTTCGCTTCGTCTCGCGTTTTACGTCGCGGCGTTTCCCCTCGTGATGGTCGTCTCCGCGGCCGCCGACGATCCCGACCTCGTCGACCCGCCGAGATCGATCCGCATCCAGGCGCTGGACGACCCCGCTAAGGGCGTGTGGGTCGAGTTGGCTGGATTCATCGAGTTGGGTTCGCCGACGATGTCCAGGGACGGTCAGTGGATCGCCTTCGACGCCTACAAAGAGGGGTTCAACAGATCCAGGGCCGAATGCTGGATCGCCCGGCGGGACGGCCGAGATCTGAAGCGGCTGACGTACGGCGCGGTGCCGCGGTTCTCGCCGGACGGCAAGCGGATCCTCTTCTTCAGGGAAAAGGTCAACGGCTACGATGGCCCGGACGGCGTGTTCGTCGTCAACATCGACGGCGCCGGCGAGACGAGGATCGGGCCGGGACGCTGGCCGGATTGGTCGCCCGACGGGAAGTGGATCGCCATGTCCGTAGGGGGTGAGGAGACCGGCGGCGCGAGGATCGGCGCCATGATCTGCGTCGCCAAGGCGGACGGTTCGGACGTCCGGGAGATCGCCCAGGGCGATTGCCCCAGTTGGTCGCCGGACGGCAAGAAGCTGGCGTATTGCTATCGCGCGCCGGAGAGCCCGCCGAGGATCATGATCCGCGACGCGCAAGGCGACGCGAAGGCGACCGAGGTGGGGATCGGCTTCTTCCGCCCGAACTGGACGTCGGACGGCGAGTCCCTGGTGTGCAACGGCGTTCAGGATGAAGAACTCGCGATGGTTCGATTGTACCGAAACGGCCCTCAGGCCGTGTTCTTCCAGCCGAACATCTACTCAGATCCGATGTCGCCGTTCGCTTCGTCGAACGGCAGGGAGGTCGTCTTCATCGCCCGGAAGGCGAAGCCCCCCGCGAAACAGACACCCGCGAGGCCCGCGTCTGGCCGCGACGGAGGCCGGTCTCGCGTTTGATCCGAGGCGGAAGCGCATCCGCCCCTTGACCAATCGGCGACCGCCGCGCACCATTCTGCATCCGGCCTGGCCCGCGTCCGAGGTCCGTACTGGTCCCGGCGGCCCCGACTGATCTTCGAGCAGGAGCGAATCCCATGATTCACGAATCGCGGTTGTCCCGGCGCGATCTTCTGGCCGGCCTCGCGGCCGGCGCGGTCCTGAGTCGCTCGAATGCCGCCGCCGCCGCGCCGGGGCGGCCCTGGGAGTTGTTCACGTTCTCGGCCGACGTCACGCCGTTGATCGGCCATCCTTGCATGGGGGGCGGGATCGCGCCGGTGAAGTCGGTCGCCGACCCGCTGGATGCGATCGGCTTCGTGCTCCGGGGGGGCACGCTGATCAAGCCCGTGGCCGTGGTCGTGGTCGATTGGTGCGAGATCCGCAACGACGCCTACGACCGCTGGCGCGACGCGATCGCCAGGGCCGTCGGCACCGACCCGCTCAACGTCCTGGTCACGGCCGTCCACCAGCACGACGCGCCGATCGCCGATCTGACGGCCGAGAAGCTGCTTGAGGAGAACCGCTGCACGGGGCGGATCTGCAACCTGGCGTTCCACGAATTGGTGGTCAAGCGCGTGGCCCGCGCGGCGGGTTCGGCCCTCAAAAAGCCCGCAAAGCGGGTGACCCACGTCGGCATGGGCCGCGCGAAGGCCGAGCGGCTTGCGGCGAACCGGCGGTTCGTGCTCCCGGACGGATCGATCTCGTACCACCGCATGAGCGCCACGAAGGACGCCCAGGCTCAAGCTGCCGACGAGGGGACGATCGACCCCTTCGTGAAGGTGCTCAGCTTCTGGAACGAAGACGAGCCGTTGCTCGCCCTGAGCAGTTACGCGATCCACCCGATGAGCCATTACGGCAAGGGGGAGGTCTCGGCCGACTTCGTAGGGATGGCCCGTCGCGGCCGTCAAAAGAGTCTGCCCGACGTCGTCCAGATTTACGCATCGGGATGCAGCGGCAACGTGGTCGCCGGCAAGTACAACGACGGCGATCCGGCCAACCGCGCCGAACTCGCCGGGCGGCTGGAAGCCGCGATGGCCGCCGCCTGGGACGCGACCCGCCGCGAGCCCCTGGAAGTCGCCGCGCTGCGGCTGGAGCCGCTCCGGTTCAAGGCCCGCGAGGGGGACGGGTTCACCGAGGCCGACCTCAAGAAGCAACTGATGGATCACGAGAAGCCGTTCGGCCAGTGCCTCGCCGCGATGGGGCTGAGCTGGCGGAAGCGGCTGGAGTCCGGCCAGCCGATCGCGCTGCCGACGCTCGACCTGGGCCCCGCCCTGCTCTCGGTCCTTCCCGGCGAGTCCTACGTCGAATACCAGCTCCTGGCCGAACGGCTCCGCCCCGACAAGTTCGTCATGGCCCTCGGCTACGGCGACGCCGCCACCGGTTACATCCCCACCGCAATGCAGCTCGCCGAGCACGACGCCAACCTCCACGACTGGTGCTGGGTCGACCCAACCGCCGAAGCCGTCCTCACCGCCGGGCTGAAAGCGGGGTTGAAGGCGGGCAAATGAGATCGTGCATGATAGATCGGCGCGGTTTACACTTGGGACGCATGCAATAATCAAAGCAAACTGTCGCGAGCATCCCTTCTCCCCTCGGGAGAAGGTGGCCGAAGGCCGGATGAGGGTTGCGGCGTTTCGAGGTGCGTGAAGCCCTTGCCGTTCTTCGCCCGAATCCGTGGCGACTCCGACGACCCTCATCCGGCCGTTCCGGCCCGACCCCATAAGTGGGGTGCCCCCCGCTCCCGGGCATAGGTATGGCCACAACTTTTCGACTGGGTCATCCCGAGCGATCGGGGAAG
>CALCIC010000883.1 GCA_937907405.1 uncultured Isosphaeraceae bacterium
GCGTCGTTCTCCCCGCGGAGGACCTCGACCCGGCGAAGCTCGGCCGGACGATCCTGATCAATGGGAAGGGGATCGTCGCGCCGGCCGCGAATCGCGTGGGCCTGGTCTGGAAGACCGAGACGCCCGACCGGCCGGAACTCGCCCAGGTCGACCGCTACGTCGTTCAGGCGGCGAAGCTCGCCGGCTTCCTCCTCGAGCCCCATCGTCAGCGCGACGCCGAATCCTCGCCGGTTCTCCGCATCCTGGCGATCATCTCGGCCGACCCGATGAACGAGCGCTGGCTGTTCGTTCAGAACCCCGAGGGCGTCCTGATCCTCTGGGGCGAGGCGCCCGGCGACGAGACGCTGGAGCAACCATCGGCCGAGGAAAAATGGCGAATCCTGGTCGACGAGGCGAAAGCAAAGGCGATCGAGCCCCAACCCAGGCCCGGCTATTGGAGATTCGTGAAGAACGAGCTCCGGTATCGTGAGAACGCCCCGCGCAACTGATCGCCGAGCCCGAAGGCGAAATCGTCGACCGTTCCGGGAAGTCCGGCGGTCCGGGCGTCCTGTTGTTCAAGGACGGTTCGTCCGGGAGGCCAGGCGCATGCGCCGAGGGTCCGTTCGGGCGAGAGATCGCGGACCGGATTGAGCGTACTGGGGAGACGAGCAACATGGCAAACCCCCTTGGGGTCGGTTGGATCAACCAGGTTTCCCGACTGGCCGCGCCCACGCCGGCGGGCCGCTTCGGCTCGTTCGCGGTCCAGGTCCAGCGGGTCAACGCGCTGGAGCCCAAGTTCGAGCCGTTCACCGACGCCGAACTGCGCGAGCACGCCCACAAGCTTCGGCTCCGCGCCCGTCAGGGAGACTCGCTCAACTCGCTCTTGCCCGAAGCGTTCGCCCTGGTCCGCGAGTCGGCCAAGCGGACGATCGGCCAGCGGCAGTTCGACGTCCAGGTCATGGGGGGGATCGCGATCCACAACAAGTGCATCGCCGAGCTTGAGACGGGAGAAGGCAAGACGTTGGTCGCGACGATGCCGACGTTCCTCAACGCCTTGCCCGGCAAGGGCGTGTACGTCGTGACCGTGAACGACTACCTGGCGAAGCGCGACGCCGACTGGATGGGCGAGGTCTACCGCCACCTGGGCATGACCGTCGGCTGCATCCAGACCGGCCAGACCGACGGCTCGCGGCGCACCGCGTACAACTCGGACATCACCTACGGAACCAGCAAGGAGATGGGCTTCGACTTCCTCCGCGACGAATTGAAGCGGCTCCAGCTCGGCGACACCCACCGCAAGACGTTCGAGCAGGCGTTTTTGGGCCGCGGCGAACACATGGAATCGGAAACGCCCGTCCAGCGGATCCACCACTTCGCCGTCGTCGACGAGGCCGACAGCATCCTGATCGACGAGGCCCGGACCCCGCTGATCATCGGCGCCAACAACCAACCGACCAACGAGGAATCCATCGCCTACTATGGCGCCGACCAACTCGCCGCCACGCTGGTTCGCATCAAGGATTACAAATACGATCCGCTCGAGCGCAAGGCCGAGCTGACGGCGACCGGCCGCCGCAAGGTGCAAAGCCGCGCCGCGCACCCGTCGTTCGTGGCCCTTACGGTCGACAGCGTGTACGAGTACGTCGAGCGGGCGTTGCGGTCGCAGATCGCCTACCTCCGCGACCGCGATTACGTCGTCCACGACGGCGAGGTCGTGATCGTCGACGAATTCACCGGCCGCATGATGCCCGGCCGGCAGTGGCAGGACGGGCTTCACCAGGCGATCCAGGCGAAGGAGCAGATCGAGATCACGCTCGAAACGATCACCGCCGCGCGGGTGACGGTGCAGGATTTCTTCAAGCGGTTCCACAAGCTCGCCGGCATGACCGGCACCGCGACGTCCGACTCCGCGGAACTGCGACGGATCTACAAGGTCGGCGTGATGAAGATCCCCACCAACCGGACCTGCGCCCGCGTCTGGCTCCCCGACCGCGTGTTTTCCACCGAGGAGGAGAAGTTCCGGGCGGTGGCCGCCCAGGTCGTGGAATGGAACCAGCACGGCGCCCCGGTCGTGATCGGCACCCGGTCGATCGAGAAGTCGGAAAAGCTCAGCGCCCTGCTCGCCGAATCGGGCATCGAGCATCAGGTGCTCAACGCCAAGAACCACGAGGTCGAGGCCCAGATCGTGGCCCAGGCGGGGCAGATCGGCAAGGTGACCGTCGCCACCAACATGGCCGGACGCGGCACCGACATCAAGCTCGGCGAAGGGGTCGCCGCGCTCGGCGGCCTGCACGTCATCGGCACCGAGCGCCACGAGTCGAGACGGATCGACCGCCAGCTCGCCGGCCGGTCGGCCCGCCAGGGAGACCCCGGACTCTGCCAGTTCTTCGTCAGCCTTGAGGATGAGATCGTCGAGGCCTTCGGCGAGAAGCCCGCCGCCCGCATCCGCAAGCGGCACGCCGGCAAGGGCGAACTGACCAGCGTCGGTTGGCGGCGGTTCTTCGTCAACGCCCAGCGCAAGAAAGAGCACCAGCACTTCAAGGACCGCAAAATGCTGATGCACTACGAAAAGCAACGCGCCGAAATGCGGACGAACATGGGCCTCAACCCCGTGCTCGGCTAGGACGATCCGGCCGCGCCGATCAGTCTCGAAGCAAGCTCCGCGCTTGCTTCTTCATCCGCTCGTCCAACTGGTCCAGCGAGCCGAGGTGCTCCTCGGCCGTCTTGATCCGATCCGCGTCCGACTGAAGCGCGGGAGCGGCCGCGACCGCCTTCAGATAAGCGGCCAGCCTGGGCTGCCAGATTCGACTCTGGAGCATGGAGTTCAGCAGCAGCCAACATTGCCCATAGGCGAGCTGCGCCGTCGCCTCCTGATCGAACAATTGGTCCTCCACGAACAGCCTGCGAGTCTCGACCCAGGGGACGTCACCCTTGCCGGCCTGTCGGATCGCCAGCAGCCGGGGGCGGTTGACGGCGCCCACCCCGGCGCGCGCCCAGGGCCGCCACATCTCGAAGTAGGTCGCAAGCCCCTCACTGACGCACCGGGGGGGCTCGTGATCGAGGGCCAGCAGGCCCGAGTTGAAGCAGAGCAGGTGGGCCGTCTCGTGAACCAGGGTGAACGTGTTGAGTCGCTCGGCCCCGGCCTTCTGCTCCCCGTCGGCCGGCCGGAAGTCGAAAATCACCAACCGATTGGCGTCGAGATCGTAATGCCCCCCGACCGACCGTCCCGGCTCCTCCGCCAGGAACGCCTCGTAGGATCGCGCGTCGTTGAGCGCGACGACCATCATCCGGTTGGGCGGCATGGCCACCTTGAAGCCGCGCTCCTTGAGGTGTGGGATGAACGCCTTGGCGAGCGACTCGCAAATGCCGAGCGCCTCCTCGCGGTACGCCTGAGGCGCATCCCCCAGGCAGAGGAAATGCTCGGTGCGCGAGGACTGAAGACGACCCAGACCGGCCTCCTTCGCCCGCTGCTCGACCCGAGCCGTCTGATCGGCCTCGCCGGTCGACTCGGGCTTTCCCCGGATCTTTCGACCGGCGTTCGGCCGCTGGGCGCCCCCCGATAGGACCGCCAGCCCTGCCGCCGCCGTCGCCCTCCCGAGCATCGCGCGCCGCGTAACGCCCTCTCGATCGTCACTGGGGTTCATCACCGACTTCCTCCGCTGTTTCGACCCCGAGTACTCACTCCCTCGGTCCCTCGTCCGTCGAACTCATCTCGGCGCGTGGGGACGGCTTGATTATACTCCCCAGTCGACCAGAACGAGCCCAGGGGGTCCCGCCCCCTGGCTCGACAGGGATGGTTTTTTGGATCTTGAAGCAACACCAGGGTTCCCTCGCGTGCCGAGCTCGCCGCCTCCTATGACGCAGCTCCCATGCCGGAACGCTTGCGAGGATGGACATGTCAGAGCGTATCTTGCTTACCGGAGGGACCGGTTTCTTCGGTCGTCGAATCGCCGAGGCGCTGCGGGCTCGCGGCCACACGGTCGTCACGCCGGGCCGTCCCGACTTCGACATGATGGACGCGGCGTCGACCCTCCGGACGCTCGAACAGGTCAAGCCGGAGACGGTCGTCCACTCGGCCGCCCACTACGGCGGACTCGGCATCTGCGTGGCCGAGCCGATCCCGATCTTCCACCGCAACGTCGTGATGGGCGCCAACCTGTTCGACGCCGCGGCCAAGGTCGGCGTCAAGAAGATCCTCGCCGTCGGCTCCGCGTGCGCCTACCCCGGCCAGGTCGCGGGGGACATGAAGGAATCCGACTTCTGGGCCGGCCCGCTCCACCCTTCGGTTGAAGCTTACGGGTTCACCAAGAAGGTCCTCGAAGTCGCCCTCCGGGCCTACAACCGGGGCCAGGGGATCATCGGCCAGATGCCGCTGGTGACCAACCTTTACGGCGAGTACGACGTCTTCGGCGAGTATCGCTCGCACGTCGCCGCCGCCCTGATCAAGAAATTCGCCGACGCCGTCCAGTCGGGCGCGAAGGAGGTCGTATGCTGGGGCACCGGAGCGCCGGTCCGCGAGTTCATCTACTCGGCCGACGCCGCTGAAGCCGTCGCCCGGCTCCTCGAAACCAACTACACCGAGCCCCTGAACGTCGGCACCGGCATCGGCACGACCATCAAGGAACTCTCCGAGATCGTCGCCCGCCTGACGCGGTTCCAGGGCGAGATCGTCTGGGACACGACCAAACCCGACGGCGTGCTCCGCAAGGTTCTCGACGTCTCCAAAATGAAGAGCGTCCTCAACTGGACCCCGCCGACCAGCCTCGAAGCGGGACTGGCCAAGACCATCAAATGGTATCTCGCCAACAAAACCGAGGCCGACGCCCGTCAGTAAGGCGACTCGTGGAGATTTGCCGGCTTAAGAGGGTCGATGATGCGGCGGTTGCCATGACCACACTTGATAACGACGCCGCGCCCTCTGAGCCGGATCGCCCCGCCGTGCCACGACGATTCTTCATGGAAATCGAGGATTGGTCCCTGTACGACGGACCCTTCCAGGTTCGATCGCCGGTCGATATCCACAGGCGGCTGACGGAATGAGCCGAGCGGGAAAACATGCCGGCGTTCCAGTTCGTGAATGAAATCCTCGGGGAGTCGGTCCGGCGGCGCGGAGTTTAGCGCCGTCGGGCTGGCCCGTCGGGAACCGGGTACCGCAACCGCGCCGGTTCTTCCCTTCGGCGGCAACGTCATGACCGACGCTCTTCCGGCGAGCCCGCGCGATCCTCGCCGCCGACGAACGCCAAGTCGATCGCCTCGCCCGTACCATCCTTGAACCGTCCGGCGCGTTTCCGGAACTCAGGCTCTTGCGTCGGCGAACCTGACGCGTCCGAATAAGTTTGTCACCTAAGGGGCGTGTCGCGCCACGAATAGCGGACGCCCACCGAATCAGAAACTTGCGAGAGGCGTCCCCGGGATCTTCCCAGGAGAGGCCGACGATGAAGACCGAGCCGATCGATCGTTGCAGCGACGAACTCCTTTGGCGCGCCGTTCGAGAAGGAGACCCCGCGGCGTTCGAAGAGGTCGTACTGCGGCACCAGGCGGTCGTCAGCGGGGTGGCGTACAACGCATGCGGCGACCTGGCGCTGAGCGAGGACGTCGCACAGGAGACGTTCTGGGCCGCGTGGCGACGGCGCGACGCCCTGAACGATCCCGCCCGGCTCAGATCGTGGCTCTGCGGCATCGCCAGGAACCTCGCCGCCAACGCCCTGCGGCGATCGCATCCCGCCAAGGCGCCGCTGCCGCTCGACCTTCCCGACGACGTCCTCGACTACGATCCCGACCCCGCCGACGCCGCCATGAGCCGCGAGGAGGACGCGCGGCTCTGGCGAATGCTGGAGAGGATTCCCGCCAACTACCGAGAGCCGTTGATCCTCTTCTATCGCCAGGACCAGTCGATCGCGGAGGTGGCCGCGTGCCTCGACCTGACAGAAGACGCCGTCAAGCAGCGGCTCGCCCGAGGGCGGGCGATGCTCCGCGACAGGATCGCCGATCAGGTGGAAGCGGGACTCCGCCGGAGCCGCCCGGGGCGATCGTTCACCGCCGGCGTCATGGCCGGCCTGTCGTTGAGCGCCGCGGGGGCGAAGTCGGCCGTCGCGGCGGGAGCCTCCGGATCGGTCGGCGTCGTGGTCAAGGGCGCCCTTGCGTCGGGTCTGGCTGGAAGCGCGATCGGGTCCTTGTGCGGAATCGTCGGAAGCTGCCTCGGCTTCTGGCTCCCCGCCCAGATGGCCCCGACCGTCCGCGAACGCGACCTGTACATGCGGGCCGGACTTCGGGTGCTGCTCGCGACCCTCGTGTTCCTCGGGCTGAATCCACTGATCAGCACGACCAATACGGAAGCCCCCCCATCGCGTCTGGTCGCCCGATGGGTCGTCACGATCGTGCTGTTCCAGGGTCACATCTTCTTTGAGGCGATCCGGCTGAGTCGCAAGGTGAAGGCGATCCGTCGGACGGCCCCGGCCGCCGCCGACGTCAATCAGACGGCCTTAAGAAGGTATGCCGAGGCGCTGGCGGCCGGCTCGCGCGGCCGGGTTTATCGGTGCCCGATCCGGCTCTTCGGCCTGCCGCTGCTCGACGTCCAGGTCGCCGATCCGGTTATCGGTCGGGAAAAAAGGTCATCCTACGTCACCCTGATCGCACGAGGCTGGATCGCCATCGGCGACGATGCACGCGGTGTCATCCTGGCGGTCGGCCAAACGGCCCTTGGCTTGATCGCGATCGGAGGGAGGGCCGCCGGCGCATTGAGTTTCGGCGGTGCGGCGGCCGGAATCGTGGCCGTCGGCGGGCTCGGCGTGGGCCTCGTCGCCGTCGGCGGCCTTGCGTTCGGTGCGATCGCGGTCGGCGGCGCGGCGATCGGTTGGCAGGCGTACGGCGGCCTGGCCCTCGCCTGGGACCTGGCGGTCGGCGGCGCGGCGATCGCCTGGCATGGGGCCGGTCCGGAAGCTTACGGGCAACGCGCCTTCCGGTTGTTCCGCTGGGTGCTGGATCACCTCAGCCAGGCCGGAATCGTCACGCTCGGGCTCGTTCCGCTCATCGCTCCCTTCCTGATGTATCGCCGGGAACGAGGGAGATCGCTGATCTCGATCGGCCTCGTCCTGGTGGCGCTCTTTCTGGTCGGCGGGCTCCTGAGCAAGAAGCCGGAGGAGGCCGCCGCCGAGACCCGGTTTCGGCTCGACAACGGCCTGACAGTCCTGACGCGGCCGATCGCCGGATCGACGCAGACGGCCCTGGTGGTGCTCTACAACATCGGCGGCGACCACGACCCGCAAGGGCGTTCGGGCCTGGCCCACATGGTGGAGCACGTCTACGTGACGGCCAGGGCCGGCGCAATCCCGGTGCGCTCGGCCGCCGACTTCTTCCGACGTTATCCGGCCGGCTGCAACGCCCAGACGGGCGACGGCTACACCACCTTCGCAACCGTCTTCCCGGCGGAACGGCTCGACGACGAACTTCGCGAGGCCGCCGCCCGGATGGCCGACCTCGACGTCACGACCACGGACCTCGATCGGGAACGGCCGCGGTTGCTTGATGAACTCAGGAACATGTTCGAGGACGTCCCCTCCCTCGCCGCGATGAACCGCGCCCGCGAGCTGATCCGTCCGACGCCTCGTAACGGTCGCCGGGGAGGACGGCCCGCGGAGGTCCAGACTCTCTCCCTGGCCGAGGTCCAGGACCGCTTGAAGCTGCTGTACAAGCCGCGCAACGCGATCCTGATCGCGGCCGGGGCGATCGATCCTGCGAGCTTCCGCACGGCCGTCGCCAGGCACTTCGGGCGGATCCCCGGCGGCGACCCGGCGCCAGCTCCCGGCGCCCCCGGGACGCCCGTCCTCGGCGGGAAACGAAGCGTACCGCCCGACATGCCGCACGGGTCGCCGGCGACGGTCTGCGTTGCGGTCGCCCCGCCTCGGCCCGAGAGCGATCTCTACGCCCCTTATGTGATCCTCGCCGCTCGGCTCATGAAAGCCGGCGCGGGTGTCGGCGGCGGCCCCGGGGCGGTCACGGTCCATGCGCCTCTGCTCGACGATCCCGCCCTGGCGGCGATCTCGACGTCGGTCAAGCCGGGAGAGACTCCGGAACAGGCCGGAGATCGACTGGCCGCGTTCCTCGACGCGGCGCTCAAGCCCGAGCTTCGTTCGGGAGAAGCAGAGGAAGTCGAGCGGATGCTCGGCCTGTTCCTGGGCACGATCGAGCCGCCCGACGCGCTCCTGCAATTGAATCCGTACAGCCCGGCCTTCGCCCTGGGCCGCCGCGAGCAACTCGGGATCGACCCGACCAGGCTGCGCGCCGCATTCCGAGCGGTCGGGCGCGAATCCCTCCGTCGAGCGGCGGCCGAGGTGTTCGGCCCGTCGCGTCGGTCGACGGCCTTCGTCGGCCCTGGATAACGCGGTTTCGACCGCCTCGGCTGGCGTCCCCCGCGCGGTTGACCGTCGCGCCGGAAGGCCGTAGATTAGGGTCTTGATTGATTGACGAGACCGTTCCATCCGCCCGCGCTGAGAGGTTGAGTTCCATGAGTGCGTTCGAGCCTCGGCCGCCGTTCTACCTGGGGATCGACCTTGGCGGAACGAACATCAAGAGCGGCGTGGTGGATGATACGGGACGTTCGCTCTCATCGGTCAGCATCGAAACCGACGCCGAGCAGGGTCCGGAAGTGGGCGTTGAGAACCTGGCGAAAGCCGGACGGCTGGCCGTCGAGGAGAGCGGCGTCACGTGGGAGAAGATCACCGGGGTCGGCCTGGGTTCGCCGGGGACGATGGACCTGTCGCGCGGGATGCTGCTTGAGCCCCCCAATCTGCCGGGCTGGAATCAACTGCCGATCCGCGACCAGCTTGCGGAGAAGTTGAGCAAGCCGACGATCCTTCAGAACGACGCCAACGCCGCGGCATTCGGCGAGTTCTGGGCCGGCGCGGGTCGCAACACCCGAAGCCTGGTCATGTTCACCCTGGGGACGGGGATCGGCTGCGGGATCATCAGCGACCAGCGGATCATCGAGGGTCGCCACAGTCACGGCGGCGAATGCGGCCACATCATCATCCAGATGGAGAACGGCCGACGGTGTTCGTGCGGGGGCTACGGCCATCTCGAAGCGTACGCCTCGGCCACCGCGCTGGTCAAGCGCGCGCAGGAACTGCTGGAGGATGAATCGAACCGGAGCACGCTTCGCGACGTCCCCGACGACGAGTTGACCAGTCGGGCGATCAACGACGCGGCCGACCTCGGCGACGCGCTGGCCCGCAGACTGATGCGCGAGACCGCCTTTTATCTCGCCGTGGGAGCGGTCACGCTGATGCACACGATCGATCCCGACATCGTCCTGTTCGGCGGCGGGATGATCAACGCCGGCCCGTCGTTCCTGGAAGAGATCCGCCAGCACGTCGAGAAGATGGCGTTCCCCACCGTCGCCAAGGGCTGCAAAATCAAGTACGCCGAGCTGGGGGGCGACGCGGGGTTCATCGGCGCCGCCGGCTCCGCCCGCGAGTCCTTCGGCCGCTGACCGGGCTCGTCGCGCGGGC
>CALCIC010000884.1 GCA_937907405.1 uncultured Isosphaeraceae bacterium
GCTTGACCCGACCGGCGTAGGGGAACAGATGGTGGAGGATCAGCCGCTGGAGCAGGCCGGCGCCGGCGCCGGGGGGGGCGTCGTTTTGCATGGCGATCTTGAAGGGCTCGATCAGCTTGCCGTACTGAACTCCCGAGGGGCAGGCCGATTCGCAGGCCCGGCAGTCGAGGCAGAGGTCAAGGCGCCGGCGGACGTCGGCCCCCATCGCCAGCCGGCCGTCGGTGACGGCCCGCATCAGGTAGATCCGCCCGCGCGGGCCGTCGTTCTCGTCGCCGGTCTCCACGTACGTGGGGCAGCTCGCCGTGCAGAGCCCGCAGTGGACGCACTCCTGGAAGCGGCGGTAGTCGATCCGGTCGGCCAGCCATTCCAGGTCGATCCCGGGGTTCGCCGCGCGTCCTCGATCGGTCGTCCCGGCCTCCGTCGTCGTCATCGGGTCTTGCCTCACAGCGCGAATTCGGTGTCAGAGGTCGTCCACGAATCGACCCGGATTCATCAGACCGCGGGGGTCGAGCGCCCGCTTGACCTTTCGGGCGAGCGCCCAGTCGGCCCGGGGCTCGCCCCAGACCCGGAGGCGGTCCTTCCAGGGGGTCGGACAGCGGGCGACGATCAGGTTGCCGCCGTCGCGGACGGCCGTCGCCCGGTGCGCGTCGATCGCGGCGGCGGCCCGGTCCTCGGTCCAGTCGCCCAGCCCTCGCATCCGGACGACGCCGTTGCCGGCATGCGCCTGGACGGCCCAGCGCTCGGGGTCGAGGCTGCGGACGAAAGAGGCGACCCGAGACGGCCGCAGGTTGGCGACGCAGGCGAGCGCCCCGGTTTCGCCCGCCTGGAACTCGATCAGGGCCGACCAGAGGGGCTCGGCCTCGGCGTCGCGATGAACCTGGTACTCAAACCCTTCAAGCTCCCGTCCCAGGCGGTCGACCTGCCAGGCGACGGACTCGTCGGCGCCCTCCAACCCGACGACCAGGCTCCAGCCGCCCGCCGCGTCGGCCATGATCCACGAGGCGGCCGGGTTGAGCAGTTCGATCGCGACGGGGCGGGTCGACGACGCGTCGAGGGCCGCCAGCAGGGGGTCGATCCGGTCGGGGTTCGGGACGCGCGTCCAGACGAGGGCCGAGGCTTCCGGGAGCGGCCGGACCTTGAGCGTCAACTGGGTGACGACGCCGAGCGTCCCCATCGAGCCGGTCAAGAGCTTGGGGAAGTCGTAGCCGGCGACGTTCTTGACGACCCGTCCGCCCCCCTTGACCTCGTTTCCGTCGGAGGTCACGAACGAGACGCCGATGATCTGGTCGCGCGGGGGGCCGAGGCCGAATCGTCGCGGCCCGCTGGCGTTGGTCGCGTACACGCCGCCGATCGTCGCCCGGTCGGCCTGGGGGACGTCGATCAGGAACCGCTGGCGGTGCTCGGCCAGGACGGACCGGAGCGCGGCGACGGTCATACCGGCCTGGACTGTGATGGTCATGTCGGCGTGCGGATAGTCGATCACCCGGTTCAGGCCCGAGACGTCGACCGCCGCGCCCGGCCGACCTGGGGGACGGCCGTAGTCGAGAGCCGTGCGACCGCCCTGGGGGTAGACGGCTCGGCCGGCTTCCGCCTGCCGGGTCACGGCCTCGCGAACCTCGTCCACAGTGCGTGGGTGGACTGCTTCGGTCGCGAATCGGCCGTCGCCGAGCGGGCCGGCCCCGGGGGCGTCGGGCCAATCGTTCCCGTGGAGGGGATTCAAGGCGTCTGCTCCGGAGGCCCGCCTTGTTCGTCCTGGTAGTAGCGCACGTCCTCGCCAGAGAGGACGCGCTCGACCATCTCTTGAACCCCCCGGATCGCGGCGACGGTCGGCTCGTCGAACGCGCCCGGCCAGGCTTCGGTCATCAAGACCTGGGACTCCAGCGAGAGTCGGTGAAGGGCGTAGGCCAGCCGCCGCTCGAGTCCGTCCCGGCCTCGGTTTTCCTCCTCCAGGCGGCGGAGGGCTTCGAGCAGCTCGGCGGCCTTGGAGGTCGGAACCGATTCGCCGCGGCGCAGGAGGGGGAGGAAGCCTTGCGGGTCGGCGTCGCCGACGCCGACGTGGTTCCAGACGAGGTCCAGGGCGCGTCCATCGATCACTTCGGGGACCATCCTCTCGGAAACGACGGGCTCGACGAACCGCTGCCGCGTCTCGATCCGTATCGTCAGGGGCTTGCCGGGGGGCTCCCCGTTTTGATCCTCGTCGGGCGTCTCGTCGGCTGCCTCGGCAGCCTGAAAGAAGCCGATGGGGACGGTCATCTCGGGGATGAACGGGGGCTCGCCGGCGGCGCGGTCATGCTGCGGCCGCCATTCGGCCAGGTATTCAGGATCTTGCGCGATCTCCTTGAGCCCTTCGAGCGGTCCACGCTGGGCCTCGACGTCGGCGACGCGCCGGGAATCGCGCTCGTTCTCAAGGGCGTGGGCGAGGAGCCGCGTGCAGTATTCCTGGATCGTGGGGACGTCCGCGAGTTCGGCCAGTTGCTCGGCGAGATCGAGCAGGCCGCCCGGCAAGTAGACGGTAAGGCGCTGGGATTCGTTCTCGTAGCCCGGCAGCCTGTGCTCGCCCGACCGGAAGACCGGGGGCAGCCGCCGCCACCTCGAGAATCGTTTGCGCTCGGCCACGTCGCCCTCGCCTTTCCGACCATCGACGATCCGCGATCAAACGCCCGAACGCCCCCGCCGCGCCCTGCTCCCGCACCCCCACAATCATACCCTCGAAACGGCCCGAGGCGAAAGTACAGGGCCGAATCGGGTTGTGGTCGTTGCGTCTCAGGCCGAGGCGCGACGGCCGGGACTGGCGCGTTCGATGCAGGCGCCGCCGGTGGGCAGCAGTTTCGACGGGCTGCAACGGCCGTCGGGGTTGAAGGCGTCGCGGACGGCCGCCATCGCCGCGAGGTCTTCCGGGGTGAACAGCTTGGGCATCATGGCCATCTTCTCGACCCCGATGCCGTGCTCCCCCGTGACGCTCCCTCCCAGGCGGATGCATTCGTCGAGGATCTCATGGCTAGCCGCGAGCGCCCGCTGGACCTGGTCGGGGTCGCGTTCGTCGAACATGATGATCGGGTGGATGTTGCCGTCCCCCGCGTGGAAGACGTTGGCGATCCGGACGCCGAGCCGCTCCGACACCCCTTCCATGAACCGGAGGATGTGCGGAAGCGCCGTCCGGGGGACGACGCCGTCCTGGGTGCAGAACGTCGGGCTGACGCGGCCGATGGCGCCGAAGGCCGACTTCCGGCTCTTCCAGATCGCCATGTACTCGGGCTCCTTGCGGGTCCGCCAGGCGATCGCCTTGTCGACCTTGCCGCCGTGGGCCTGGACGACCTCCGAAATCGCCTGGGCTTCGCGGTCCATCGCCGCCTCGACGCCGTCGACCTCGATGATCAGCACCGCGCCGGCCTCGACCGGGAAGCCGAAGTGGAAGGCGTCCTCGACGGCCCGGACCATGATGTTGTCGAGCATCTCGAGCGCGGCGGGGACGATCCCGGCGGCGATGATCCCGCTGACGGCCTCGGTGGCCGACGCCACGCCGTCGAAGACCGCCAGGAGCGTCCGCCCCCCTTCGGGATCGCGGGTCAGGCCGACGATCACCTTGGTGACGATCCCGAACGTCCCCTCGCTGCCGACGACCAGGCCGGTCAGGTCGTAACCGGGATCGTCCTCGGCCACGCCGCCGATCTGGACGACCGACGCGTCGGGCAGGACGATCTCGACCCCCCGGACGTGGTTGACGGTGACGCCGTACTTGAGCGTGTGCGGCCCGCCGGCGTTGGTCGCCACGTTGCCGCCGATGGTGCAGGCCGTCTGGCTCGACGGATCGGGCGCGTAGTGGACCCCCGTCCCCGCCAGGGCCCGGGTCAGCCAGACGTTCACCGCGCCGGGCTCGACGATCGCGTAGCGGTCGCGGGTGTTGATCTCAAGGACGCGGTTCATCCGGGTCAGGCAGATCATCACCCCGCCGCCGACCGGCAGCGTCCCCCCGGCGAGGCTCGTCCCCGCCCCCCTGGGGACGAACGGGACGTCGTGCCGGTTGCAGACCTGGACGATCGCCACGACGTGCTCGGTGGACGTCGGAAACACCACCACGTCGGGCGCCTGCTTCTCGATCACGTAGCCGTCGCATTCGTAGACCAGCATCTCGTCGCGATGATGCAGGACGTTCTCGGCCCCCACGACGGCCGTCAGGTCGGCGAGCAAACGGGAGGCCGTCGTCGGAGAGGCGGGAGCGGACATCGGGAGGGGATTCCTTTCGGCGCTGACCGGAGTAGGGACGACCGAACCTCGATCGTCGCAAATCCAGGCCGCGCCGAACAGGCCCCATCCCCGCCTTGCCCAATCTGGGGGGATCGGGTATTTTCCGGCCCTTCCGGCGGGTCGTCGTGTTCCAGGAAGGGACGCCGCGGCTGGCGACGGGGTGCGAACGCCAAACGAGGAGGCCGGCATGGACGCCAGCAGCCGCGGGGATACGCCCGGCGCGGGGATTTCCGAATTCACGCCTTCGGCGCCGTCCGAAGCCCTTCCGCAGGCGCTTCAGGGGCTGCGCGTCGCGCTCGTCCACGACTGGTTGACCGGCATGCGCGGGGGCGAAAAATGCCTGGAAGTGCTCTGCCGGGCCTTCCCTCGCGCGACGCTTTATACGTTGATCCATCGCAAAGGGTCGACCAGCCCGGCCATCGAGTCGATGACGATCCGGACGTCGCCGCTTCAGGGGGTGCCGGGGGTGTTCCGCCACTACCGGCATTTGCTGCCGCTGATGCCCGCCGCGGCCGGCCGCTGGAAGCTCAAGAACGTCGACCTGGTCGTGAGCCTGAGCCACTGCGTCGCCAAGTCGGTCCAGCCTCCAGCGGGCGCGCCGCACGTCTGCTACTGCTTCACGCCGATGCGGTACGCCTGGCAAGGGCGCGACGCGTATCTCGACGGCTGGTCGGACCGTCCCATCCGCCGCGCGATGGCCCGGTCGGTGCTCGACCACCTGCGCGATTGGGACCGCGACACGTCGAGCCGCGTCAGCCAGTTCGTGGCGATCTCCGAGACCATCCGCGAGCGGATCGCCGGCTGCTACCGCCGCGACAGCGTCGTCGTCCAGCCGCCGGTCGACACCGACTACTATCACCCCGACTCAGCCGCGACGCGCGAGGACTTCCACCTCGTCGTCTCGGCCCTCGTCCCGTACAAGCGCGTCGATCAGGCGATCATCGCATGCAACCGATCAGGCCGACGCCTCGTGATCATCGGCGCGGGACCAGAGCGAGCCCGGCTGGAGGCGCTCGCGGGGCCGACCGTGACGTTCCTGGGCTGGCAGTCGGACCAGGTGATCCGCGACCACTACCGGCGGTGTCGCGCCTTGATCTTCCCGGGCGAGGAAGACTTCGGCATCGTCCCCGTCGAGGCCCTCGCCTGCGGCGCTCCGGTGATCGCCCTGAAGCGCGGAGGCGCGGCCGAAACCGTCGACGACGCCTTCGGCCGCCTCTATCCCGAGCCCACGGCCGACGCCCTGCGCGCGGCGATCGACGGCTGGGACGCCGACGGCCGCCCCCACGACCCGGCGTCGGCCCGGCGACGAGCCGAGCTGTATTCGCTGCCGGTCTTCCGCCGACGGTTGCTCGACGTGCTCGCGGAGACGGCGACGGGTCACGGCCGCCACGCCGGAATTCCCCGACCGCACCTCGCGACCCGGAGCGCGCCCCGGTTCCTCCGCCGACGCGTCCGGGACTGAGCGAAGCCGGCGGTCAGGACTTCGGCTTCGGCTTCCGCGCGGCCTTCTCGACGAGGCCGCTCACTCCCGACCGCCGCGCGAGCTCGGCCTCGACCTCGTCCCAGGCGATGTCGCGATATCCCAGCAGGACGGCGGTGTGGAAGATCAGGTCGGCCACCTCCTTGACGAGGTGCTCGCGGCCCGCGTCGCCGGGCTCGTCGCTCGCCTCGACCACCTCGGCGGCTTCCTCGACGATCTTCGCGCCGATCGCCGCCGCCCCCCCCGCCATGAGCTTCGCCACATAGGAAGGCGCGGCGCTCGCGCCGGCCTTGCGCTCGGCGATCACGCCCATCAGATCCGTCATGATTGCAGAACCCGCCATGATGACTCCTCAACCTCAATCCCGACCGACCGGATTCTCGCTGAACCTCGGTCGCACGGGCCTCCTGTCCGACCCTAGAATACCATTCTCAGCGGCGGCGACGCGACTCGCCCGCCCAACCGCCCTCCCCACGACCCCATTGAGGAAAGACGACGCGCCATGGAGCCCTCGGAGATCGAGACGGAATTCGGCGTACCCATCCCGGGGCGGATTCTGTCCCCCGAGCACTGGGTGAAAACGGGTATCAAGCGGCTTCCCGAGACCGGTCCGCTCGACTGGAAGACGATCTTCGGACGCAACGCGCCGGTCGTGCTCGATCTCGGCTGCGGCAACGGTCGGTTCACGCTGGGAAGCGCGCTGGCGAGACCCGAACTCGACCACTTCGCCATCGACGTCCTCCCCATGGTGATCCGGTACGCCACCCGACGCGGCAACCAGCGCGGGCTGGGCAACGTCCGGTTCGCGGTCAAGGACGCCGAGACGTTCGTCCGGCAGTACGTGGGGGACGCCGGCGTCGCCGAGGTCCACCTCTACCATCCCCAGCCCTACCACGACAGCCGCCAGGCGCATCGTCGGCTGTTCACCCCTCGGTTCCTGACCGACGTGCATCGGGCGCTTCAGCCGGACGGCCTGTTCGTCGTCCAGACCGACAACCCGGACTATTGGGAGTACATGGTCAAGGTCGTCCCCCACTTCTTCGCATTTCAGGAGCAGGTCGAGCCCTGGCCCGACAGCCCGTCCGGCCGGACCCGTCGCGAGATCGTCGCCCGCCAGCGCGGGTTGAAGATCTTCCGAGGCGTCGGCCGTCGTCGATCCGACGTCGAGCCGGCCGCCGCGCTCGAACTGGCGCGATCGCTCCCCGAGCCGAGGTTCCGAAGCCGAGGCCCGTGGTGCGACCTCGACCGCTGGGAGTCGTCGGAACGCTCGTAGCGCAGACGAACGGCCAGCCCGAAGGCTGGCCGCGTTGGAATTCGGTTGTTTTGTATTCTTGAACCGTTTCCTAATCCGTGACCCTGCGCACGGCCGTCGCGCCGGCGAGCAGCGAGATGATCGCGAACATCAGCGCGAGTCTGAGCATCAGCAATCTCCTCTTCACATCCAAATCGCCGAGGCAGGCCGGCGATCGTCAGAAGAACCGCCGGGGCGGGGGCTGGGTGGCGCTCGAACTGGCGTAACCGGCGATCATCCCCGCCAGGAAGCCGATGCCGAACGCGGCGGCCACCCACTGCATGGGGTTGCGAACGACGACCTCGCGCGCGTGCCCGTACTGGTCGCGGGCGGTGTCGGACATCTGCGAATACCCTTCCCGAATCCGGTTCGTCGCCTCGTTGGCGGCGTGGCCGACGGTCTCGACGGCGCTCGAGAACGCCGACGCGCCCTGGCTGGTCATTTGGTCGAAGAACTTCTCGATCGCTTCGCGCTTCTCACCGGTCCGCTCCTGGATGCGACCGATAAGCTGATCGATGTTGCCGTTGTTCCAACGAAGATCGTCGTCGGTCAACTGGCCCCACTTCTTCTTGACTTCACCCTTGAACTGATTCCATTGACCTTGCAGGCCCTGCACGTTGATGGCCATCGCTTCTTCTCCTTGTGGTTCGAGTGCGCGGCGAGCTGGAAACGACTCGCGGCCTCGTGCGTCTTGAAAGCAATCGTCATGCCGACTCGCCTCGACCTGGGATGGGGCCGATCCTCCTCTGGATCGATCCTCCTCGGGCCGGTCGGGAGACAAGAGAAGCAATCCGCGTGCCGCGCGCCCCGCAAGCGAAGCGACCGCCTGGGAGGGTTCGTCGCAACCCTCCGCCGATCGATCCCTCAATGGCGCGTCGGGCTGGTATTCGAAGCCCTTCGCGACAGGAGGGAATCGGCGGCGACCGTCCGGGGCAATCCGCTGCGCAAGCATTGAGAATCGCCCCGAACGCCGTGGTTCAAGGGAGCGTGAACACGTGGGCCTTGTCGTCCGATCCGGCGACGACGATCGCTTTGCCGTCGGGGCTCCAGGCGACGTTGTAGGCCATGACGCCTTGCGGCAGCCTCTGATTGCCGAGGGACTTGGCGGTCGCGACGTCCCAGAAGTAGATCGTTCCGGCCCAGCCCACCGAGACCAGCAGCTTGCCGTCGGGACTGAACGCGACCGAGTACACGTCATCGGGGTGGCCGTCGAGCTTGTTCAGCTCCTTGCCGTCCTCGATGTTCCAGATCCGGATCGTCTTGTCGACCGAGCCCGAGGCGATCCGGGCGCCGTCCGGGTGGACGGACAGCGAGTAGACCGACGCGCCATGGCCCTTGCTGACGCGAAGCTCCTTGCCATCGGCGGCGTTCCAGTATTTGACCAGTCCGTCGTCGCCGCCGCTGAACAGGAGGTCTCCCTTGCGACTGTAGGCGACCGCGTAGACCACGTTGGCGTGCGCCGGGAACTCGCGGATCTGCGTCCCCTTGGCGACGTCCCACTGCCGGATCGTCTTGTCGGCCGCGGCCGACGCAAGCTGCGCGCCGTCGGGCGACCAGGCGACGCCGTAAACCTGCTGGGCGTGCCCGGCGAGCGTTTTGCCGGCGTCGCTCGCCAACACGTTCCAGACCTGGACCGCCTTGTCGGCGCCGGCGGTCAACACGGTCTGGGGATCGGTCGTGAAAGCAACCTTCTGGATCGGCCCCGCGCCGGGGAGGGATCGGATTTCGAGCTTGGCCGGGTCGGTCGCGGCCAGGTCGAAAAGTCGAGTCGAGCCGTCGGCCAGCCCCACCGCCGCGAGCTTGCCGTCGTGGCTGCCGGCCAGCGAGAGGACCGGCGCCGGCAACGGAGCGGAGGTCGACAAGAGCTTGCCGTCGACCGGGTTCCAGATCCGGACGGTCTTGTCGTCCCCTCCCGTGAGAACCTTGGCGCCGTCGGCCGTCGCGACGACCGCGCGGACGACCTCGCCGTGGCCTTCGAGGGTCCGCGTCAGCGCGCCTGTTTCCACATCGAACTGGTGGACGCTCTTCTCGTTCGAGGCGATGAACAGCCAGGCGCCGTTGGGATGAGCGGCGATCGCCTGGACCGGTCCCTCGCGGCCGGCGAAGATCCGGACGGCCGCGGGCTTGCCGATCCGCAGCGAGCCGTCGGCGCCGGCCGACAGGATCGTCGCGTCGTCGGCCAGGATCGCTCCGCCGGCGACGGCCCCCTCGTGCTCGGCGATCGCCTGCAATTCTCGGCCGCCGTCGACCTCCCAGGAGCGGATGCGGGAGTCGGTCGAGGTCGTGAGCGCGTGCTTGCCGTCCGCGGAAAGGGCGACCGACCCGACCGCGCCGGGGTGGCCGCCGAGGGTCGCCAGCACCTTGGCATCGGCCAGGTTCCAGATGCGGGCCGTCTTGTCGGCCGAGCCGGTCGCGAGCCGGGCGCCGTCGCGGTTGACGGCCGCCGACACGACGGCGTCCTCGTGGCCGGCGAACTCGCGGACCACCTTGGCGTCGTTCACGTTCCAGAGCTTCACCGACTTGTCGGCCGAGCCCGAGACGAGCTGGGCGCCGTCGCCGGGATGAAACGCCAGCGCCTGAACCTTCGCGGCGTGTCCCTTCAATTCCTTGACCGGCTTGCCGTCGGCCGCGCCCAAAATCTGGATCGCCCCGTCCTCGCCCCCGGCCGCCACCTGCTGGCCGTCGCCGCGGAACGCCAGGGCCGACACCGGAGAGGCCAGGGCCGTCGAGGCGGCCGTCGCCTTGGCGTCGGCCGTCTGGAACATCCGGACGATCTTGTCGGCCGTCGCAACCGCGACCAGCGCGCCGTCCCGGTTCAGCGTCAGGGCGACGACCGGCTGCTCGGCGACGGGCAGTTCCTTGACGAGCGCGCCGTCGTCGGCCTTCCAGATCCGGACGATCTTGTCGGCGCCCGCCGTCGCGACCTTGGTCCCGTCAGCGCTCGCCGCGAACACCTGAACGGGCGCCTTGGCGTCGATCTTCTTGGCCGCCGCGACCGGCAGCCGCCAGAGCCTCGTCAGTCCGTCCGACCCGGCCGACGCCAGCAGCGGCTTGCCGGGGACGTACGCCAGCCCCAGGATTTCACCGGCGGGTGCTTCGAGGGCGCCGTCGGGACTGAAATCGGCCTTCCAGAATCGGATCGTCCGGGCCTTGTCGCCGGTCGCCAGTTGCGCGCCGTCTTGCTTCCAGGCGGCGCTCGCGAGTTCGCCGGCGTGCTCGGGAAGGTCCTTGACCGCCTCGCCCTTGGTCAGATCCCAGACCTTCACGGCCTTCCCCGACGCGACCGCCGCCTGCTTGCCGTCGGCCTTGACGGCCAGGGCGGCGATGGGCCCCGAGGGACCGTCGAGCGCCCGCGCCGGGGCGGTCCGGGGAAGCTCCCAAATCCGAACCGAGTGGTCGAGGCTGCACGACGCCAGCTTCGAGCCGTCGGGCGAGAACGCGACGCCCAGCGCGAGCTTGGCATGGCCTTCCAGGACCTTGAGGTTCTTCCGAGTCGCCGCGTCCCAGAGCCGAACCGTGTTGTCGAACCCCGCCGTGGCGATCGTCTTGCCGTCGGGGCTCCAGGCGACGCCGTAAACCGGATCGGCGTGGCCGTCGAGCGTCCCAACCTCCGTCGCCTGCTGCGCATACGCCAGGCTCGCGGTCGCGACGGTCGTCGTCAGGGCCGCCCAAAATCGTCCATGTGCTCGCGCGACGCGTCTCATGATTGTTGCCTCTCGTAACCAATCGAATTCAGCGCGATTTCAGGTTCTCAGTCTGTCAACTCAATACAGAGGAGGGGGAGGCTTTCGCCGAGCGGGTCGCGACGGCGATCAACCGGCTCGGCGAGAGCCTCCCCCTCCCGATTCTTCCGCGTTTGTACGACGGACGCTCGGTGTTCGACAATTGCACAACATAATGCGTGCGGCTTGCCGTGACAACCATGCGGAGCGACGAGGGCGGGAAGGATGGGCGAAGTTCGAGCGTCAGTTCTTCGCGGCGTCGAAGTTCACTCGCTTGAGGGCGGGCTTGCAGAATTCGAGGAGTTTCAGCTCGCCGAGTTCTTCCTCGACCTCGTCGCGGGTCGGCTCTCTGAGGCTGATGCAGACCTCGGCGATGAGGAATTCGGCGAATTTATCGCGGGCGCGGTGGAGGGTTTGTCGGAGGTTGCCGGGGGTGATCGACCGGCCGAGCTTGGGGGCGAGGGCCTCGGCCAGTTCGGGCGACCGGAACTCGGGCCGGGCCACGCGCATTCGGAGCACCTGCAAATACGGCTGGCCGGTGCGCTTCTCCAGTTCTTCGAGGGAACTCCAGGCGCGGTCGAGCAGGTCTTGCCGCCAGCTCACGAGGAAATCGCGGTCGAAGGCGACGAGCCCCGGATCGCCGAGGGTCGTCTGCTCCAGTTCGGTGTCGAACCGCCGGGCGGGGTCCTTCTTGCGGAAGTGGTCGACCATCATGTTATGGACGGCCCGCTTGATGTAATCGCGGAACCGGCCCCGGCTGGGGTCGAACGAACGGAAGCCGCCGCTGAGGAACTTGACGGAGAACTCCTGGTTGAGATCCTTGGCGACCTCGGGATCGCCGACGGCCTTCAGCAGATAGCGGTGGATCGCCCCGGAATAGCGGAGCATCAGCAGCCCCAGCGCCTGGTCCGCCTCCTCGGGCGTTCCGTGATGCGCCTGAAAAAGCAGCGTCGTCTGAGTCGACATCTCTGAGAGCCGCTCGTTCGGTTCGCTCCGATCCAAGTCCGTTCTCCTCGACATAAACCTTTGCGACGCCTGAAGATTCCATGCCTTGAGTCGGCCCCGGCCTGCAATTCTATCAGTCCCGGCTCGGACCGAGAATCAAATTACCGGAAATCCGGGTGACAGTTCGTAAGATCGCCCGTACTTGATGGTGAAGGGGAGACGGACTCAATCGGCTTATCCTCCTCTTCATCATTCCGACGGAGGCTCGATCATGGAAAACCTTGGCAATCGCAAAGTTCGCCGTGATTCCGCATCGTCACGCTCTCATTTTATCATCGGTTGGATGTGGTTCGTCGGCGCGTTGCGAATTCGGAACGTGGCGCGGGACCTCCGCTCGTCCGGCGGGTTCTCGACACGGTTCGACTTCGCCTCGCCCCTGTCCGATTCGTTCCGGCGTCGGCGCTGGCGGCCGATTCCATTGCTCGTCGGAACCGGGTCGTCCCCCGCGATGCGTCAGCGGGCGCGGTGGATCTCCATTCGGAGATGAGCCGACCGTCAAGGCCGCTCACAACCCGTAACAACACGTTGATTTGATATCCGGCGCGCCCACGACGTCGGGCCGATCGCGACGCCCTCCCCGCGGACGCGAGCGATCGGTTCACGTCCGGGCCGAGGTCGGCCGACTTCCCGGCTCCATCGTCCGCCGCGGCGATCGGGAACCCACGCCGCGAGTCCGGCCGGCCTCGTTCACGGCTCAACGCGAACCACCCACAGATACAGGTAGGAGAGGAAACGAACCATCATGTCCACCGAGCGCTATCAGCCCGACGACCTGTCCAGCCTGGCCATGCTCAACCGGGCTGACGTCCGCGTCTTGACCCCCGAACAGGAGCGTGAGCTGCTGGTCGATCTCGACGCCTGCAAAAAGCTGTTGATGGAAGAGTACACCCGGCTTCAAGGGGCGAAGGGCAGAAAAGCCGAAACCGAAACCGAAGCCGAATTCGACGTCCAGGACGTGGTCCGGGAGCTGCTCGACCGCGCCGAGGCCGCGACGACGGCCCGCGAGAAGTCGCTTCAGTCGCTGGCGACGCGATACAGCCAGCTTCGGACCCGGCTGGCGATGGCCAACCTGCGCCTGGTGGCGCACGTCGCCCGGCGG
>CALCIC010000885.1 GCA_937907405.1 uncultured Isosphaeraceae bacterium
CGGGGGCCGGGAAGACGATCATGGCTGGGCTCCTGCTCAAGGAGCTGAAGGCCCGCGGCCTCGTCCAGCGCACGCTGATCGTCACGCCGGCCAATCTCTCGTTCCAGTGGCAGCGAGAGCTGAAGGACAAGTTCCGCGAGAATTTCGAGGTCATCCGCAGCGACGTCCTCCGCGCCAATTACGGGCAGAACCCGTGGCAGGATCGCGACCAGGTCGTCACATCGGTCTCCTGGGTGTCTCGCGTCGAGGACGCCCGCGACAGCCTGCTCCGCTCCCGCTGGGACCTCGTCATCGTCGACGAGGCCCACAAGATGAGCGCCTACGCCGGCGACAAGAAGACCCTCGCCTACCAGCTCGGCGAGCAGCTCTCCGAGATGACCGACCACTTCCTGCTCATGACGGCGACGCCCCACAAGGGCGACCCGGAGAATTTCTGCCTCTTCCTGTCGCTGCTCGACAAGGACGTCTACGGCAACGTCAAGAGCCTCCAAGAGGCGATGCGGCGGAACGAGGCCCCGTTCTACCTCAGGCGGACCAAGGAGGCCCTCGTCTCCTTCCCCGACCCCGACACCGGGGCGGTCCACAAACTCTTCACCAAGCGCGAGGTGAAGACCGTCGGGTTCGAATTAGACGGCGACGAGTACGCCTTCTACGACGACCTGACGCATTACGTCGAGGACCAGTCGATCCAGGCATCCACCGAGGACAGCGCGCGCGGCCGGGCCATTGGCTTCACGATGGCGATGCTCCAGCGCCGGATGGCGTCGACCATCTACGCCGTCAGGCGCACCCTGGAACGCATGCGGGACCGCCGCGAGAAGATCCTGGCCGACCCCGAAGCCTACCGGAAACAGCAGATCGAGCAGCGCGTCCCCGACGATTTCGACGAGCTGCCCGACGACGAACAGCAGCAGATCGTCAGCCAGCTCGAAGACGTGGTCGCCTCCGTGGACCCGGCCGCCCTGCGGCTCGAAATCGCCAGCCTGTCCAGGCTCATCGACCAGGCCCGCATCCTCGAAAAGCGCGAGATCGAGTCCAAGCTCACCAAGCTGAAAGCCGTCCTCCACGACCAGGGGTTCCTCACCGACCCGGCGAAGAAGCTCCTGCTCTTCACCGAGCACAAGGACTCGCTCGATTACCTGGTGGGCGACGGCAAGGACGGCCGCCCGCTCGGCAAGCTCCGGCAATGGGGGCTCACCGTCACCCAGATCCACGGCGGGATGAAGATCGGCGACCGGGACACCCCGGGCTCGCGTATCTACGCCGAGCGTGAGTTCCGCGAATCGGCCCAGGTGCTGGTCGCCACCGAGGCCGCGGGCGAAGGGATCAACCTCCAGTTCTGCTCGCAGATGATCAACTACGACATCCCGTGGAACCCGGTCCGGCTCGAACAGCGAATCGGGCGCATCCACCGCTACGGCCAGGAGCACAACTGCATCATCTTCAACTTCGTGGCCCAGAACACGCGCGAGGGCCGGGTTCTCGACAAGCTCCTGGAGCGGCTACGGGAGATTCGCTACGAGCTCGGGACCGACCAGGTCTTCGACGTGGTTGGCGAGATTTTCCCCGCCAACCTCCTGGACAAGCTCTTCCGCGACCTTTACGCCCGGCGCACCAGCGAACACGCGATCACCGACCGGATCGTCCGCGAAATCGACCCGACCAGGTTCCGCGAGATCACGCAATCGGCTCTGGAGGGGCTCGCCAAGAAGGAACTCAACCTATCGGCGATCATCGGCAAGTCGGTGGAGGCCAAGGAAGGGCGCCTCGTGCCGGAGGCGATCGAGGATTTCTTCGTCGCCGCCGGCCCGGAAACCGGCGTCCATCCCCAGGAGGTCAGCAAGGGGAGCCACACCTACCGCGTGGGCAAAGTCCCTCGCCAGCTCATCCAGCGCGGAAACACCCTGGAGCACCGGTTCGGCAGGCTCGGCCGGGAATACGGGCGCATCACTTTCGACAAGGAATACCTCAAGAAGGAGCCGACGCTCGAATGGGTCACCCCGGGGCACCCCCTCTTCGAGGCGGTCCGGGACGAGGCCCTCGAACGGGTCGAAGACCACCTCAAGCGCGGCGCGATCTTCTATGACATTCAGCGGACCACGCCGAGCTTGCTCGACGTCTTCGCGGCGTCGGTGAAGGACGGGCGCGGCCGGACGCTCCACCGCCGCCTGTTCGTGATCGAGACGGACAGCACGGGCCAGATGACCCTCCGACAGCCGACCATCTTCCATGACATCAACCCCGCCCCGAAAGACGCCGTGCCGGCATCGACGGCCGTCCTGCCGCAGCCGGAACGGGTAGGCGTCGAGCAGTATCTCTACCAGGAGGCCCTCGGCCCCTGGCTGGCCGAGCAAGCGGAGCAGCGAGCCGCGGAGATCGAGAAGGTCGCGCGGCACGTCGAGATCAGCCTGAACGCCCTGATCGACCGCGCCCAGCTCCAGTACGCCGAGTACGACAGCCGAAGGCTGGAGGGGAAGAACGTCCAGGGGCTCGAAGGGTTGATTTCCCAGGCGGAGCACCACCTGGACGAGCTCAATAACCGGCTCGAATCGCGCCGCCGGGAACTCGACCAGGAGCGGCACTGCACGATCGGCGACATCACCCACCTCGGCCGGGCGATGGTCCTGCCCCATCCCGAGCGGCAGACGCCCCAGTTCGCGCCGATGGTCCGCGACGAGGAGGTCGAGAAACTCGCGGTGAAGATCGCCACCGAGCACGAAGAGGCGCGCGGGTTCGTGGTCGAGAGCGTCGAATCGGAGAACCGGGGGTTCGACCTGATCTCGCGCAAGCCCCACCCCGAGGACCCGAAGACGTTCATCGAGGTCCGGTTCATCGAGGTGAAGGGCCGGGCCGGCGTCGGCGAAATCTTCCTCAGCGCCAACGAATACAAGGCCGCCGAGCGTCTCAGGGGCGACTACTGGCTCTACGCCGTCTTCAACTGCGCCGCCACTCCCGAACTCAACACGATCCGCGACCCCGCCCGGCTCGACTGGCAGCCGGTGACGAAGGTCGAGCAGTACAAGGTCAAGCCGGGCGCCGTGAAGGAAGCAGGCAGCCATGAGTGACCCGAGGCGCAAGCTGGCGAACCTCTGGGGACCCAGTTCGCGGTTCAACGAATTCGGCAACGTCATCAGCAAACTCGTCGTCTCGGGGGTGCGATGCCACGCCCAGACGACGATCGAGTTCCGGAGCCCGATCACGGCCTTCTCCGGCTTCAACGGGACCGGAAAGTCGACGATGCTCCAACTCTGCGCCGCGGCCTATGTTTGTCAGGCGGATTATACGATCAATAGTTTTATGCGTAAGGGGCCCCTCGACCAGACCGTGTTCTCCGCGACCGCCAGCGTCCAGCTCGAGTTTCAGGACCAGTCAGGGTTCAAGCCGCTCACCCTCTCCTACAATCCAGGCACATCACGCTGGCAGGGTTACCCGCGGCGTCCTTCGCGGGAAGTCTTCTTCGGCGGTGTCGGGGTCTTCCTCCCCCGCAGCGAACAACGTGATTTCGTCTTCCTGAACTCGTCGAGCCTGACGCTCGGCGAGACGCAGGAGTTGCCTGAAGCGCTGAAGCAGCACATCGCCCGCATATTGAGCAGCGCGTACCGCGCGATCCACTCGAACCAGGTGAGCCACAAGTCTCGGAATGACACGCTGCTTTCCGCCGACCGGAACGGCAGCAGCTACTCGGAGGCCCACATGGGCTGCGGCGAGGGACGCATCCAGTGCCTCATTCAGCGCCTGGAGGCGATGCCCGCCCGGTCGCTGATCCTCCTCGAGGAGCCGGAGATTTCGCTGCATCCCTCGGCGGAGTACGAACTCGGCAAGTATCTCCTGGATCTGGTCGACCGGAAGCGCCACCAGGTCCTGCTCACGACGCACAGCAGCATGCTGCTCCGCTCGCTCCCCGACGCATCCTTGGTCTTCCTAGCCCGGCACGGGGATACGATCACCCCGTTGCCGGGGATCGGCGCACGCCAGGCGGCGAGCCTCCTGACCGAGGGGCACGACAAAGCGCTGACGGTCCTCGTCGAGGACGAGGCGGCGAAACTCGTCCTGACGGAACTGATCCGACATCACAATCCTGGGTTCCTCGCCACGCTCCACATCGCAGTCGCCCGGGAGCGTAGGGAATTGGGGAGGATCGACGCGAGCGGGAAGGACGCGATCCGGAGCACGATGAAGACCCTGAGCGAAGCCGGGCTGAAACTTGCGGCCGTTCTGGACGGCGGCGAAGCGGTCGACTCGCAGCGCTATATCTTCTGTCTGCCCGGGAGGGAGCCGCCGGAGAGCGAGCTATTCAAGAGTCCGTCCGCGCGGCGCATGATCGAAGCCACGTACAATCTGAAGATCGAGGATCTTGAAGCCGAACTTGCCGGCGCGGACTGCCATCAGATCTTCAAGGTCATCGGCCGGCGAACGTCCTGCGATGAGGCGTACCTCATCCAGGAGGCCGCCCGCGCCTACGTACCCGACGTCCCCGCAGCGGACGTGAACCGGCTCATCGAATTGTTGAAGGAAGCGTCGCAGAGAAGATGAATTACCCGAAGAGACTGATCGAAGTCGACCTGCCGATCGCCCGCATCTCCGCCCACGCGAGGCGCGAGAAGTCGATCCGCCACGGCCATATCTCGACGCTCCATATCTGGTGGGCCAGGCGGCCCCTCGCCGCCTGCCGCGCGGTCATCTGTGCGGCTCTCTGGCCCGATCCGGTGGACCCGCAGTGCCCGGCTCCCTTCCGCGAGTCGGCGCGACGGCTGATGCGATCGTGGGCGACCGAACACGGCAAAAACCAGGGGCCGGAGAGCTTCACACGATTCCTCCCGATCAGCCGGAATCCCGCGCTCCTGGACAACGACGAGGCGCTCCGCCAGGCCCTGCTCGACTTCATCGCCGATTTCGCCAATTGGGACAATTCCACCGTCCCGGCCTACCTCGACACCAGCCGTGCGATCACCCAGGCAGCGCATGAGTCACTCGGCGGCGAGCCCGGTTCCCGTCCGCTGGTCGTGGACCCGTTCGCCGGGGGAGGCTCGATCCCACTTGAGGCCCTGCGCGTGGGCGCGGATGCCTTCGCGAGCGACCTCAATCCCGTGCCCGTTCTCCTCAACAAGGTCGTCCTCGAATACATCCCGAAATACGGCAAGCGGCTTGCCGACGAAGTCCGCAAATGGGGTGAGCGGATAAAACGTGAGGCCGAAAACGAGCTGACCGAGTTCTATCCAAGAGACCCTGACGGTGCGACACCCATCGCTTATCTCTGGGCGAGGACGATTCGGTGCGAGGGCCCAGACTGCGGTGCCGAAGTTCCGCTCATTCGTTCACTGTGGCTGACAAAGAGAGCCAATCGCTCGGTCGCCCTAAGACTCATGCCGAACCCGAAGGCAAGGCATGTGGACTTCCAAATCATCGTCAAGCAGGCCGAGGGGTGGGTGGACCAAGCCAAGCCTACGGTCAGAATCGAACGCCCTAGCTTCGAGGGCACAGTGCAACGCGGATCGGCGACGTGTCCCTGCTGTGGTTACACCACGCCGGTAGCTCGCGTTCGTGACCAGCTCAAGCTTAAGCGCGGAGGAGTCCATCACGCACGTCTGTTCTGCGTGGTTACGACCCGACCCGGTGAGAAGGGACGCTCTTACCGCTTGCCAACCGAACGCGATGTCAACGCGGTTGCCAGAGCTTCCACGGAGCTTAAGAATCGAACCGAAGCTCACCTTGGGGAGTTGAGCTTAATTCCCAATGAACCGCTTGATGTCCGAGGCATTCGCCATACCTGGGCGATGATTTACGGACTCCAGTGCTGGGGAGACTTCTTCGCTCCTCGTCAGCAGCTCGCCCTCTCAACGATTTCCCGGCTAATCACAGGTCTGAAGAAGACCGACGACTTGGATGAACGCGGCCTGCTTCAAGCTGTGCAGACATGTCTTTGTCTCGGTCTAGGTCGACTCGCAGATAGATGCTCTTCACTATGCCGCTGGGATCCAACACCGACGGCTAGCGGCGTCATCAACACGTTTAGTCGGCAAGCTCTGCCGATGATGTGGGATTTCGCCGAGGGTCTTCCGTTCGACCAGAAGTCCGGTGGTTGGCAGCCCTCTTTGGAGTGGGTGGCACTGGTTGCTGAGCATGAGGCTGCTAACGGTGCATCCGGACATGTCCAACAAGCCTCGGCCGCGGTCCATCCCCTCTCGGATGACTCTGCTCAGGTGGTGTTCACAGACCCGCCCTACTACGACGCAGTTCCATACGCGTATCTGTCAGACTTCTTTTATGTTTGGTTGCGGCGTGCTCTGGGTGACGTTCACAGCGATCTTTTCCATCGGCAGCTTGTCCCGAAGGATGAGGAAATCGTCGTTGACCGTCCCCACGAGTTGAGCAACTCGACGCACGACATCGCATTCTATGAATGCGAGTTGGCGAGAGCGTTCGCCGAAGCCCGGCGTGTGCTTCGCCCCGACGGCATCGGGACCATTGTCTTCGCGAGCAAGACAACAGCGAGCTGGGAAGCCATCCTGAAGGCTGTCGTCGATTCTGGATGGGTCATCACCGGTTCTTGGCCTATCGACACAGAGATGGAGTCTCGCGTTGCTGCACAGGGCCAAGCCCGGCTCGCTTCCTCGGTCCATCTCGTTTGTCGTCCACGCGAGAACCCGGACGGGTCGCTCCGTGAGAGCGAGATCGGCGATTGGCGCGATGTCCTCGCGGCCCTCCCCGGAAGGATTCACGACTGGATGCCCCGCCTCGCGGCAGAAGGCATCGTGGGAGCCGACGCAATTTTCGCCTGCCTTGGTCCGGCGCTGGAGATTTTCAGCCGCTACAGCAGCGTCGAAAAGTCCAATGGCGACGTGGTTCCGCTTCGCGAGTATCTCGAACATGTCTGGGCCGCCGTGTCGAACGAGGCCCTGTCGATGATCTTCAAGGACGCCGACGCCGCTGGACTCGAACCCGACGCGCGCCTCACGGCCATGTGGCTCTGGACTCTCTCAGCAGGACAGAATGGCCCGAAAAGCAGCGGGCCGATGTCGATCACCTCGGTCGATGAAAACGTTGATGTCTCAGTCAGGCCCGTTCCGCCTCTCGACAAGTTGATTCAGACGACAGGTCGTGTGAACCGCTCAGCGTCCATTATAGAGGACGCGACTGACGCTGAGGAGGAAGACGAAGACTCGGGAACGACAACGGCAAAGCAGAACGGATTTGTCCTCGAATTCGACGCCGCGCGGAAGATCGCCCAAGGGCTCGGCATCCACCTGGAGAAGAGCCCGAACGTCGTCGAGGTCAGAGGCGACAAGGCCCGACTCCTGCCGGTGGGCGAGCGCACGAAGTACCTCTTCGGCAAGGAGGCGGCAGACGCTCCGGCCACGAAAAAGAAGCCGAAGAAGAAGGACACCCAGCTTTCGCTCTTCGAGGCGCTCAAGGAGGCCGACGCGGACACGAGCGCCGAGACGCCCGAACTCAAGGCCCCGAAGCCCGGCTCGACCGTCCTGGACCGGGTCCACCAGGCGATGATCCTGTTCGCCGCCGGACGGGGCGAAGCCCTCAAGCGGTTCCTCGTCGAGGAAGGGATCGGCAAGGACGGGCGGTTCTGGAAACTCGCCCAGTCCCTCTCGGCCCTCTATCCCTCGGGAATCGATGAAAAACGCTGGGTTGACGGGGTCCTGGCCCGCAAGAAGAGCCTGGGGCTTTAACCTCCTGTTGCGCGAGCGAAGAAATCACGGTATCCCGGAGGCTTATGGGAACGATGGCAAAACTCAGACCCTGGTACCAGCTCGTCACGCCCCGGGAAGACCTCCGCGAGAACCGGCCGCTCGACGCCTCGGAATTCGCCGTCCACCTCGACCACATCCGTGATCGGCGGGCGCACGAGGATTACGTCAAGCCCGAGCGATTCTTCGAGCGCACCTACATGACGCGGAGCCTGCTCGACCTGTCCGCCCAGGTCGTGCGCCGGCTCTCCGGCATCAAGGTCGAGACCTCCGCCGTCTTCAACATGGCGACCCAGTTCGGCGGGGGCAAGACCCACTCGCTGACCGCCCTCTACCACCTGGCCCGGGGCGGGGAGGACGTCAAGAACTGGCGAGGCGTGGACGCGGTCCTCTCCCGCGCCCAGGTCAAGACCGTCCCCAAGGCCAGGGTCGCCGTCTTCGTCGGCACCGAGTTCGACGTGATCGACGGCCGCGGCGGCGACGGCGAGCCGCACCGCAAGACCCCCTGGGGCGAGATCGCCTGGCAGCTCGGCGGCGAAGCCTCGTTCTCGGCCGTCGCCAAGCATGATGCCCAGGGCATCGCCCCGGCCGGCGACGTCATCCGCAAGATGCTCCCCAGCGAGCCGTCGCTCATCCTCATGGACGAGCTGATGAACTACGTCAGCAAGGCGCGCAAGACCGGCCTGGCGTCCCAGCTCTACGACTTCCTGCAAAGCCTGTCGGAGGAAGCGCGAGCCCAGGACCACGTCGCGCTCTGCGTCTCCATCCCGGCGTCCGAGCTGGAGATGAACCCCGAGGACCAGCGCGACCACGACTCGTACAAGAAGCTTCTCGACCGCGTCGGCAAGGCGATCAGCATGTCGTCCGACGTCGAGGTCACGGAGATCATCCGCCGCCGCCTCTTCGACTGGCAGGGCTTCTCCGACGACATGCAGAAGACGGTATCGGCCTACGCCGAATGGGCCAGGGACAACGCCGCGCAGGTGAGCCACCTCGGCGGCGAGTCCCCCGTGGACCTGTTCCGCGCGTGCTATCCGTTCCACCCGAGCGTCCTCTCGGTCTTCGAGCGGAAATGGCAGAGCCTGCCCCGGTTCCAGCGGACGCGGGGCATCCTTCGCCTGCTCGCCCTCTGGGTCGCCTGGGCCTACCGCGACGAGCACCAGAAGGCCGCCAGCGAGCCGCTCATCACGCTCGGCTCCGCCCCGTTCGACGACCAGACCTTCCGCGACGCCGTCTTCGAGCAGCTCGGGAGCGATCAGCTCTCCGTCCCCGTGACGACCGACATCGCCGGCAAGAAGGACGCGCACGCGAAGAAGCTCGACAAGGAGGCGACCGATTCCATCCGCAAGAACCGGCTCCACCAGAAGGTCGCCACGGCGATCTTCATGGAGTCCAACGGCGGGCAGAGCCAGGCCAAGGCCGAGGCGTCACTCCCCGAGATCCGCGGACATCAACCTGGCCGATGTGGAAACCGTCCTCGAAGGACTGACCGGGACCTGCTATTACCTCAACTGGGACCGGAACCGATACCGGTTCGGGCTCCGCCCAAACCTCAACCAGATCCTGGTCACGCGCCGGGGCGCTGTCATCCCCAAGGCGATCGACGACCGGGTCCGCAAGACGACCGAAGACCTCTTCCGCGAGGGGCCGAAGTTCCTCGACCGCCGGTTCTTCCCCGAACGTTCCAACGACGTCCCGGATCGCCCGCAACTGACGCTCGTGGTGATGGCGCCCGACAAGCTGGCGGGCGACGCCGGCACGAAGGCCCTGATCGACTCCTTCGTGAAGGAATGCGGATCGTCGGGCCGGACCTTCAAGTCCGCCCTGATCTTCGCGGTCCCCAGCGAGGCGGCCGCCATCGCCTCGGCAGCCCGCGACGTCCTGGCCTGGGAGGACATCAACGACGACGACGACACGATCGGGCAGCTGGAGGATGCCCAGAAACGGGCGCTCGCCCAGAGCCTGAGCCGTGCGAAGGCCGACCTGCGCGAGGCCGTCTGGCGGTCATACCGCCACGTCTTGCTGCTCAATAAGACCAACGCGATCAAGGACACCGACCTCGGCCAGATCAATTCGAGCATGGCCGCGACCCTGCCCGACCTGATCGTCAACACGCTCCGCAAGGACGACGAGATCACCGACAAGGTCGGCTCCTCACGACTCGTCCGCTTCTGGCCCCCGGCCCTCACCGAGTGGCCGACCAAGGCCGTCCGCGACGCGTTCTTCGCCTCTCCGGCCCTCCCGCGCCTGGTCGATCCCGACTCCATCAAGCAGACCATCGCCGACGCCGTCAGCGCGAAGCTCATCGGTTATGCCCGAAAGGAAGGCCAACGCACCGTCCTCGAACGCTTCGGCGAGGCGCTGAGCGAACATGAGGTGGAGATCGGCGAGGATGTCGTCCTGCTCAAGGCGGAAGACGCCCAGAAGCTCCTCGAACCGCCTCGGCTCCACCGCCTGACGATCCTCCCCGACCGCATCGACGTCCACCCCGGCGAGCACGCCAACTTCACCGTGAAGGGCACCGACCAGTACGGCCAGCCGTTTCCTGTCGAGGGCCCCTCGTGGTCGGCACCGGGCTGCACGGTGAGCCAGGACGGACAAATCCGGGTCGGAGAAGCAACGGGCCTTTACGTGGTGACCGCCCGGACGGGCGACGTCGAGGCCCAGGCCCAAATCCGCGTCCAGGCTCCGAAAGCTGACAAGAAGCAGACGGGCGACGATGGGGACGACGAAGAGCGAGAGGATCGGGACGAGGCGAAAGCCATCCGGTGGAGCGGGACGATTCCGCCGCAGAAGTGGACCACCTTCTACATGAAGGTCGTCTCCCCGTTTGCATCCGCCGCTGGTCTGAGCCTTCGCGTCACTGTCGAGATGCCCGCCGACAAGGACGGCCAACAGGCGAAAGCGCAGGTTGAGAAGATCCGTGGGGCGCTGAGGGACCTGAATCTCGACGACGACGTCGAAATCAAGTGACGGCGTCCGACGAGGAGATTCAGGTCAAGCACGAGGTCGACGACCCATGCAACGGCCTCGCCCTTCGCAAGCCCCGGGATGGTGAGAGGCGGTCCAACCCAATGAAGACGGTCTACGAGAACGTGCGCGAGTGGTCCGAGCGAATTGCCGGGCTGTTGGCCGAACTCCAGAAACAATCTTCGATTCATCGATGGAACTACAATACCGGAGGTGTCATCTGGCTCGGCAGCGACTACTCGTGGACGAAGCTCGGCGACGAGGCCCGCCCGATTCAATCTAGGGTCTTGGAGGAGTATCGCCGGTTCTCCGCGTTGGTCAACGTCCTCTTCAAGGGCCAGCCGAAAGACACCCTCGCCTCGCTGAAGGAGTCGGACGTCAAGGTCTTGGAAGTGATTCAGCAGGATGGGATTACCTGGTCCCAGCAGGCAGACGAGGCGTTCTCCGCGGCGACGGAGGCACTCAGGTCGAACGTGGAATTGTTGAAGCGGCTCTACGACGGGGCGGACGGCCGCGTTTCCTTTGTGCCAGACACCAACGCGCTCCTGCACAACCCCTCTCTCGAGGCATGGCGATTCGACGACGTCCCAAACTTCACCATCCTGCTCCTGCCGACCGTGCTCGCCGAACTTGATGCGTTGAAAGTGAACCACCGCGTTGAGGAAGTCCGCAAGAAGTCCGAGCGGATCATCCGTCAGGTCAAGGAGTATCGGCGCAGGGGCAGGCTTACCGAGGGCGTCACCATCGTGCGCGACGTCAGCGAGCTGGTCGCCATCGCCACGGAGCCCAGCGTGTCGGACTCTCTCCCCTGGCTGGATTCGAGTAACAACGACGACCGGCTTTTGGCGAGCGTCGTCGAAGTTATGCGACAACGGCCGCATTCCCCGGTCATCCTCGTCACCCGTGACGTCAACCTCCAGAACAAGGCCGAGTTCGCCTGCGTTCCGTTCTGCGAGCCCCCTGATCCGGAGGCGTCATGAGGCGTCCCCTGGATTTGCCGATGCGAGCACCATGCCCGCGCTAACACTGAGCAACCGCAAACGTTGCGAAATCCCAAGTCCGCCGGATGGAGTCGGAAGCAGCGAGGGACCAATGGAACCGCTTGAACCAACGCTCGCAAGCCTGGTAGATTCCCTATCCGATCTCGCCTGCCGTGCGGTCGTGGAATATGGGCCGATCGTGGATTCGGTCCTCCACGACCAATCGCGAGACGTACACCGAATCGAGCGGACACTCGACGGCCTGCTCGATTTCTGCTTCGACCCGGAAGCACTACTCCTCTACAAGAAGCTCTGCCGCCATTACTTTGACATAGATCCCGCCGCCACGGCCTCGTACGTCCGGGCCTATCGCGAGATGTGGGATTCCGATCCACGAGACGACCGTGCGGTAGCCGACGAAATCGGCTGACCCGGAAGCCGGCAGGGATGCAAGGCGGCGCAAATCCGAGCGCGAGTCCATGGAAACGGGAAGTAGGTCGCGAACCGCGACCGGCACGCCCGGCGCTCGGAAGCGCGTGCGTTTTCGCTCGGGCCGGTCCCCAGTTCGATCGGGGGGACCAGCCCGGCGAAGGGGTGGGTTAAGCGGTTTGCCTCCGGCTGCATTTGTTCCCCCAAAGTCGCCCCGGCGGGGCGTTTCCCCCACTCTCCTTCCGTCCCCTCGCCCCTCCGAGCGAAAGGAAACGGGGGGTGGCGCTGGGGGCTCCCAGAGCATGGGTTCCCGCCGGGAGCAGCTGCATCCTGTCCATCACGGAAGTCCGTGGATCATTCCACGGTGCCTCTAACCCGAACTTTGGCCGCCCGGCAAGCGGTAAGCTGTTATTGTAGTATCACTTGTGAAATTCCCGATTGCATTGTTCTGGCTACGGCGCCACCCCAAGCAGCGCGAACGCACGCTCCTGGAGCGGCGTCGGATGGGTCAATAAGTCGAGCTCCGAGTTTGGGACACCTGCCAGCCGTACCCGGTTCTTCGCCAACGTACCCAGGTCGGCCAGCAACGTTCGGAAGCTATGCACCGGCAGACCGTCACAGGTCCGCCTCGTCTCGTCCTTGACCCGCGCCGCCTCCGAGCGGGGCGCACGGTTGACGATCGAAGTCCGAGTCGCCTCCGCCTCCGCCCGCTCGTGGTCGTCGAACAATAACGGGGCCAGCTTCCCCCGCATGTGCCACTCCACGTAGTAGGCCAGCATGCAGAGGAACACGTGCCCCCGGATGCGGTCGTCCAACCAGTGGAAGATCGGGCGGACCTTCAGGTCCACGGTCTTGATGCTCCGGAATGCGCGTTCGACCTTGGAGAGGTCCTTGTAGGCGCGCACCGCGTCCTCGGGGCCGAACGCCTCCACAGCGACCGACGTGCGGATGACATAGATCCCATCAAGGGCCGACTCTTCCTCGATATTTGCCTCGGCGCGGCGGTAAGAGAACTCGTCGTCTCGAATCGTCAATTCAAAATGCTTACCGACCTTGTAACGGTTCAGGACCTTCCCCACCCTCAGGCCGATCGCTGCTGCACCCCTTAACGGGCCTTTCGCCCGCCGAGTCGCCGCGGCGATCGCCGCCAGTTCCCGTTCCGTGGCCGCCAGCAATTCGCGCCGCTTCCGCGCCCGTTCCTCGGCCAGCAGCGGGTTGCGGCAGACGATCAACCGCTCCCCCGGGAAGTCCGGCGAGACCACTTCGGCCAGGTCGCGCTGGTCGAACAGCGACGGTTGGATCACCCCTTGGGACGCCAGCATCTTGATGCTGTCGGCACGCAGGGCCGTGATCCAGTCCAGTCCCTCGACGTCGCGAAGTTCCTCGTCGATCCTCCGGCTGGTGATCAAGCCTCGGTCGCCGACGAACACCACCCGCTGTACGCCGAACCGCTGCCGAACCTTGGCGACCTGCGTGCTCAGGGTCTTCGGGTCGGCCGTGTTCCCGGCGAAGACCTCGATCGCCATGGGACACCCCTGGGCATTGCACAACAGGCCGTAGACGATCTGGGGCGAGCCGCGCTTGCCGTCGCGGCTGTAGCCGAGTTGCAAGAGCGTCGAACGGCGGCCCGTGTAGTAGCTGCTGGTAACGTCGTAGAGCACCAACGTGCCGTCGGCGAGATGGCTTTTGGCCAGTTTGGTTTCGATCCGCGCCTGCCGCTCGAAGAGCCAGTCCAGCGCTCGGAACAGTTCCTCATCTTCAAGGGTTCCCAGGTCGAGTTCTCGGCCCAGGCTCAGACTGGCGGTCTCCTCGCGGAGGGCGCGAGCGGTCGCCAGTTTGGAGGCAGGCGCAATGACGCGTGCGACGATCATGGCGACGACCAAACTCCGCTCGCGGCAGGGGCGGCTGGCCAAGAGTGACTCGACCCCCAGGGCCTTGAGCGTACCCAGAACGGCGGCGACGTGTCCGTGGGGCAAGGAGCGGATGACCTCCCAGTGTCCCTGGGTCTCCGGGGGATCGCCGCGGAGCCGGCGTCGAATGGTTTCGATCAGATCGGGCGGGAGATGGGAGAGGTTTCCGAGGGTTTGGTGCTTGACCTGCTCGCCGTCGCGGTAGGTACGGCGCAGCAGGTGGGTCTCGTAGACACGGCCCTTATAGGTGCGTCTGGTGGTGGCTACATGAACGGCGCCGGATCGGCTTGGCATACCGGGATTCTAGGGGAATTGGCCAAATTGGTCAAGCCGTTCCTGAAAATTTAGTGGCTACAAATTGCAAATCATCGCGTGGCGTAGCCACTAACGCAGCCTTCACTTACGGCGAAAAACCCCCTGAATTTGGGTAAAAGTTGGGTCTAACCTTGCGCGAAATCGGGGTAGGCGCTACGTTTGGCAATCGCAAACAGCCAGGAAGAGTGGGGCAACGATTCTCGACGACGATTCTCTAGAGCGACTTCTACCTCGTATCCGCATGGAACTGGACCGGCTACCGCTGATCGAGGCCGAAAAGCGCGCGTTAGCACCTAAGCTGGTGAAATTGGCGGCCTTCTGGAAGCGTCGCGTACGAACCCGGCTTATC
>CALCIC010000886.1 GCA_937907405.1 uncultured Isosphaeraceae bacterium
GACCGGGAAATAGCGGGCCAGCACGACGGCTCCGGCGGTGACCCCCAGGAAGGCGAGGGTGACCTGGAACAGGGTGTAGCCCATCTCGCGGTACTCGTATTCCTGCGTCGGCCACGAGAACGAGTGGCTGGCCATGACGATGCTTGAGAGCATCAGGACGATGCCCGCCATCCCGAACACGCCGAAGCCGGGCAACACGAACAGCTCGACGGCCAGCGACATGAGCCCCATCAAAAAGAGGATGATCTCAAGCTGATCGGCGGTGCCGCTGAGGTAGTGGCTCCAGAAGAACAGCATGAAGGCCAACGCCGACGTGATGGCCGGCAGGCCGATGCCGGGGAGCTTCAACTCGATGACCATCATGAAGAGGCCGACGAAGAGCAAGAGCCAACTCACGTAGGGGTCGGTCAGCAGGGTCACCAGGGAGTCGACCCAGCCGGGCCCCTCGACCCGGATCTGCCGCCCTTGAAGGCCGTAAGCAGCCTTCAACTCCTCTTCATTGCGAACCGACTGGCCCAGACCGAAGGCCGCGGCCTCGTCGCCGGTGAGGGTGAATTGCCGGCCGGCGTTCTTGCGAGTCTGGGGATTCTGAAAGCGAGCGGGGTCGGCGTCGGCCTCGGCGCGGAGCAGCAGTCTCGATGCGCCGGTCTCCTGGTCGTGGACCTCGACGACCTCGACCTGGGGGTCGACCATCGCCTTCGCGACGGCTTCGGGATGTCCCTTCTTCTCCGCCAGGAATCCGGCCTTCTGGGTGAGGCTGGCGATCTGCGCCTCGCTGAGCGTCTCGACGCGTCCTCGGCCGGTGATCATCTGGCGGACGTCGCCCATGCGGGCGCCTTGCTTGAAGACGACGTCCCGACAGGCGAGGGGCAAGAGCGCGGCGACCCCGGTGGCGCGCTCGTCGATGTAGGCGACCGTTTTCATGTCGGTGATCGCGGCGATCATGTCGGCGAGCGCGTCGGCCGCCTCGACGAGGCCGCCGGGGCTGTCGATCTGGAAGAACAGGAGGTTGGCCTGTTCGCGGCGGGCTTGCTCGATCCGGCGTCCGAGGTAATTGACTTTCGACCCCTCGATGGGCCCCTCGATCCGGATCCAGATGGGCCGGACGACCTGTCCGAGGGTCGGGTCGTCGAGCGAGGACTGGCCGCGGATCTGGTAGATCTGGGCCACCTCGGCGGGGGACTCGGCCACCCGTTTGCAGAATCCTTCCGCGCGGGCGCGCTCGGCCGTCAGGACGCCGAGGGCGCCCCCTTCCCAGGCCGGTCGCTCCTCGGCCACGTCGCTGGTCCGGCGGAAGTCGGGCAGGTTCTCGGCGAGCACGTAGTGAATCGAGTTGTCGGTCGAGCGCACCAGCCGCAGATCGGCTTCGCGATCGAGCATGCCGAGCAGCAGGTCGGGCTCGCGGGTCTTGCGAACGGCCAGCGACCGGACGAGATCGCGGTATTCCGGAGAATAGCTCTGCCCCTCGGGGGTGATCGGCCCGAGCGTGGCGCTCGACCCCATGATGATCTCGGTGCAGGCGACCGCCGGGAGGACGGCGAAGCCCTTGAGGGGTTCAGGGACGTACGCCACGGTCAGCTTGGCGCCCCCCAACTCCTTGGAGATGAGATTCGCCAGTTCGAGCGACGCGCCGATGCCGCTGCCGCCGGGGGCGGTCTCGCCGGGGAGGAACTGGAAGATCAGGACCGGCCTGCGCCCCTTGGCCTCGGCCGCGTTCTTGTCGACCAGATTGCGGGTCGCGGCGCGGATTCGCGAGATCGTCTCATTGGTGATCGGCTCGGTTACGGTGAAGAACTGGCCCGGGGTCGACTCGACCTTGGCGGCCGTTTGAGCGTCGACGTCCACCGAGCAAGTCCAAACGGCCAACGCGATCAGGAAGGTCAGCCCTGGGTGTGCGGCAACGGGGCGGATCAACACGGTCGGACTCCCTCCGCAGGTCCATCTCACCGCTTCTTCGGCGTCGTTCGCCCG
>CALCIC010000887.1 GCA_937907405.1 uncultured Isosphaeraceae bacterium
GGGCGGTTCTTACTGGCCTCGGGGCTGATCGGCGCGTCGATCTTCCACCAGGCGATGCACCGGAGGGACCCCCAGCACCTCCTTCAGGTGATCCCCCCGGTGATCGTCGCCGGCTTCTGCTGCCTCGACCTCCTCGCCCGAGGGTTCGCGAACGCCTCCGGTTCATTCCGCCGGCGGTGGACCCTGGGCTCGTTGGGGGTCGTCTACGGCGGCCTGTTCGCGACGGCCGTGGCGGGGATGGCGCTTTGGGCGCGGCAAGATCTCGCGCCGGTCGCGTCGCGGCCCGACCTCCGATACCAGCAGCTCGCGCGACCGCTCGACCAGGCCGACGCCCACCCGGTGGTTCGCGCCATCCAGTTCGTCCGCGACAACACGACGCGCGCCGATTCCGTGCTCGTGTTCCCGCTCGACTGCCAACTGCTGGCCTTCGCCGAGCGTCGATTGAGCGGTCGGCTGCACTCCTACTATCCGAACGTCCTCAACGAGCCCCACCAGAGCGCCGCGAACCTGGAAGCGATCCGGGCCGACGCCCCCGCGCTGGTCGTCCTGCCGTCGAACGTCGCCCCCGCCCCCCCCGCCTGGCCGTCCGACGCCTTCGCCCGATACGCCCGCTCGACGCACCCCTATCTCGACGAGTACATCGAGGCCGAATACCCCCGCGTCGTCTACGACGACGGCCAGACCAAGGTCCTGGCGCGCTGACCGGGATCGTCTTCCGTCTTCCCGGCATCTGGTCTTGCACGTCCACCAGGTGGATTCGCCATGCCCGGTCGGGTCGGCACGATCAGGTCGAGGGGGCGGGCGCATTCGCAGCCGTCGGGGAGGCGGCGGGGAGGCGGACGCGGAAGGTGCATCCTCGGCCGGGGCCTTCGCTCTCGGCGGTGATGGTGCCGCCATGCAGCTCGACCAGCTTCTTGACGATGGTCAGACCGATGCCGAGCCCCCCTTCCGAGCGCGCCGACGCGCGGTCGTCCTGAGCGAACAGCTCGAACATCCTGGGGAGTTTTTCAGGCGCGAGGCCGAAGCCGTCGTCCTTCACGGCGATCACCACGTCGCCCCCGTCGCGGACGCCGGACAATTCGATCCTTCCGCAGTCCTCGCTGTACTTGGCGGCGTTGCTCAGGAGGTTCACCACCACCTGCCCAAGCCGCGTCGGGTCGGCGTCGAGCCAGAGCGCGCCGCGATCGAGCACCACGGCCAGGGCGTGCCGCCGCTTGTCGATCAGCGGCCGGACGCTCTCGACCGCGTTGTCAAGCAACGGCGACGCCTCCACCCGTTCGAGACGCATCTCGATCTTCCCTCGGCTGATCCGCGAAACGTCGAGCAGGTCCTCGATCAGCCGGGTCAGATGCGCGGCCTGACGGCCGACGAGGTCCAGCGCCCAGTCGATGCTTTCTCGACCGGCGTCGGCCTTCTTCGCCACCATCAAGGCGTTGCCGATCGCCGCCAGGGGATTGCGCAGCTCGTGGGCGAGCATGGCCAGGAACTCGTCCTTTCGCGCGTCGTTGTCGCGCAGCTCTTGATTGAGCCGCTCGCGCTCCTGCTCGTCGAGCCGCCGCTGGGCGACGTCCCGGAAAACCATGACGACGCCCTGCACCGTGTTCTGATCGTCGCGGATCGGCGCGGCGCTGTCGTCGATCGGCCGTTCGACGCCGTCCTTGGCGAGCAGGATCGTCGGTTCGGCGAGCCCCTGGGCGCGACCCGTTTCCAGGACCCGGCGCGCCGGGTTGGGGATGGGGGAGCGCGTGGCCTCGTCGTGGACCGGGAGGATCTCGTCCAGGTCCTTGCCGATCGCGTCGGACGCGGCCCAGCCCGTCAGCTCCGCGGCGACCGAGTTCATCAGGGTGACGCGACCGTCGGCGTCGGCGGCGACCACGGCGTCGCCGATGCTCCGGAGCGTCGTCGCCAGCCACTCGGCCCGCAGCGCCAATTCGCGACGGCTCCGCAGGTTCAGATTGCGGATTACGGCGAGCAAACCGACGGCGAGGCCCGTCGCCAACCCAAACGTCAGAATAGTCTGGGAGATCGCCTCGGCCTGCTCCTCTTTCAGCCGACGCCGCGCGCCAAGCTCCTCGCTCTCCAGCTTCGTGATCCGATCGACGATCTCATTCATCAACGACCGACCGCGCCTGGACTTGACGACGGCCAGCGCGGCCTCCCCCTCCCGACCGCGCTGGAGATCGATCGTCTCAGCGAGTTCGGCCAGCTTGGCCCTCGCCAGCCGCTCCACCTCTTCGACGTCGTCGCGCGACCGATCGACCGGATCGACGGCCGTCAGGGCCTTGAGCCGCCCCATCGCGGCGTCGATGGTCGCCGTCGTCCTGTCGTAGGAGGCGAGGTAAGCCTCGTCGCCGGTGAGCAAGAAGCCGCGCTGGCCCGACTCGGCGGTGCGGAGGTCCAACAACACGTCGTCGAGACTCTTGCTCAACTGGCGGGTCCGCGCGATCTGATCGGCCCCCTTCGAGATCGTCCGCACGTTCCAGTACGTCACCAGCCCGTTTAACAGGAGCACCCCCAGGGTGAGCGCGTACCAGACGGAAAGTCGGCGTTGCGAAGGCCAGTTGGACGAGATAAGGCTCATGAATGCTGGTCTCTGGCCAAACGCTCTGGGCCGTGCCTCACTCATCGATCAGGCGAAGACGGCCGTCGTCCCTCGCATCGTATCCTAAAGTCTTCCATGGAATCCATGTTCCTTCCGCTATGATCTGCACTTTCCGGGATTTGATGTATGCGGTTTGTTGATTCCAGACGCTGATGCGC
>CALCIC010000888.1 GCA_937907405.1 uncultured Isosphaeraceae bacterium
TAGTTTGCTGCATGGGCCAGCCTGGGATCGTCTTGGTGCTGCCGCCTGGAGGCGGTGGGCTCGCCCTCAATAACATAGCGCCAGGCGCCGCCGGCGCGGACGGACCGGATGACGAATCCGCGTGTCTTCAGCGACTCGATGCATCGCGAGACGGTCGGGATCGAAACGCCGAGCTTTTCCGCGAGCCGTGGAGTCGAGTACCGCCCTTTGCGGATCAGTCGGACGATCTCCACGAGGCGGCTCTCGATTTCCTGTGAACGCCTGTACGCCATGAGTCCCTCCTGTTTCGCAACCATCATGTCTATCCGATGGTGATAGACTTGTCAAGGCCGCCGGGCCTCGCAAGGGTAAAGCAAAAAACGAGTTATGCAAGCCGGAACGGTTGTGCCGTCCGAAAAATGGACAATCCTCGTGCCGGTCGTCCTGCGCGTGCCGGGTGTGCCCCAGTCGGGACACGGCTGAGCGACTCAGGTTGTGATCAGCAGATAGACGATCGTCCCATACAGGGCGGCGACGGCAGACCAGACCGTCAGGGCGATGGCGAGCCGGATCAGCGTCTGGAGGAGGGGCAGCGTCCGACCGAGCGGGTTCCAGAAGAAGGCAGTCACCCAGATCAATGCGATGATTGACCCGAAGACGACATCGTGCATGGTGCTGCGCGGGAAGGACGCCATTCGATCGGAGAGGTAGGGCCAGGAAAGCAGCGACGTTAACCAGAGCCCCGGCATCGGATCGATCGTGCGGGTAGGCGAGGGGCGGCGATGCGGCGCGACAGTAGACATTGGAAGGGAGGGTAGCGCGAGTCGCGCACGTCGTCCAGCGAAACCGCGTAGGGATCGGGACGGCAGAACGATTCCCTCGATTTCCGTGCCTCGGGCCGATAGTGCAGGGAAACGGCTCGGGATTGTATCGACGAATATATAAATGATGATCATTTCATTATTCAGAGCATTCCATCAGAGCGTCTCGGGAAGTAAATCGAGTCGGTACTCTTGCGGGTTCCTTGGCGCCGCTTTGGCGAGTTCCGCAAGAATCGCCGGGAGCGGATTCGCCACCATGTTCCGCGTCCGGCCCGGGGTCGGGTACTTCCGGCCGCACTCCGAACAGATATGCGTCGGCCCAGGCACGTAGGCCGCCTCACCGACGTCGAATCCAGCTTGACCACAGTGCGGACAGTCCATCGACCGAACCCGGCCCTTCAACGATGGCATGGCGTTCTGGGCCATCAGCACCCGAGCCATGTGGGGATCGAGCTTGATGTCGTCGATGGTGACTTCGTGGAACGTGTCGTCAATCTCCGGATCGGCCCGCCCCTCCAGGAAGGTATGGACGTGGATGCCCTCCTCCTCGTGCTTGGCGCTCGTCCACAGGAACGCCGGGTTCGATCCCCAAATCTGAATGCCGCCCGGGAAATCCGTCTGCTTGATGTCCAGCGTCTTCTCGGCGGGTGCGACCCTGTGTTCCTCGAACCCACAGGCTTCACGGATGCCCATGATGGGATTGCCGATCCCGGTCACTTGGTCGTGGAAGTGCTTTCCGCATCCTGCACACAAATGGCGGCGGTGCGGATGAACGCTGAACCAGTCCTTGTCCAGGTGCGGCCAGCCGCAATGGGTGCAAGTGACGTAGCACATCGAAAAGCGGAAGACCGAGCTGATCATATAGTAGATCGCGTCGATCTCGCTGACCACGGCGCCATTGTCGGGCAGGCCCTTCCCGAGGAGCCGGACGGCTCGCTTGGTGAAGTCCATCTCCTTCGGCGAATCCAGCATCGGCCGGGCGTGGACGTGAATGCCGCGGTCCATATCGAGCCGTGTCGTGTCGTAAACGGCCGGGACTGCGCCCCAGAGTGCGACGCCGCCGAGGTAGTTGTTCAGGTCGAGTTCCAAGACCTCGTCGGGCCGGATCGGGACGATGTGAGACGCGCGGCACTTGCTCGCCGCCGTGCCGCCCTTCGCCGTGGCATCGGCTCGATGGGCGTGGCACCAATACCGCGTGCCCCCGTCGCGGCGCTTCTCGATGGCGACGACCTCGCATGGCGCGTCCGGCCCGGCCACGTCGATGGTCGACAGCAGGTTGGGACCGAACAGCGATTTCTGCCTCGTGGACGGTCGCTGAGTCATCAGGTTGTCCGCTCCTTCCGCCGCCATCTTTGTGCTCCTTTCAAACCTGGATGGCCACCTCACTCGCCTTACGAACCGCTCCGGCCTGGCGCGACTGCCGCGCCGCCTTCTTCACTTCATTCAGGTGCGCCCGCAGCTTCTCGGCCTGCTTCTCCGTCAGGTTGCTGCACCGCCCGATGATCTTCCAAACGCTGTCTCCCTTCTTTTGGAAGACATCCTGCAGAATCTCCAACGTGAGCCGCCGCCCCTCGGCGATCTCGACGGGCGTCGAGAGCACGATCGGGTTCGTCCCGATGACGTAATTCTCGATCCGCCGGTCGAAGTTCTTGCTCTTGTGGTGATCAAGCGCGTGCTGTTTCCCGGAGGAGTCGATGATCACGTTGCCGCTGATCTGTCCGTCCTCGCCCCGGATCAGCCGGTGCTCCGGGAAGCGGAGGTAGGCTTCGTCGGCGCTGATCTTCTCCTCGATCGCGAATCCGCCGATCACATACTGGCTGGCAGCCGCGATCTTCCCCGAGACCACGTAAATCTCGTCGCCCTTCTGGAGCTGCTTGCGGATGTCAGGGCGGCAGGCCCCCAGCGTCGGGCACGGTCCCAGGTACGGGTCCTTGACCTGCTTCCCCTTCTCCGGGTCGTAACCCGTGCTCGTGATGAAGATTTTGGCCTTCATGGATCAATCCTCGGGGGCAAAGCCCCAGTCCAGGTTCTGTTTGAACTCGTTCCCCTGCCAATGCTCCAAGACCGTATCGTGCTGGAGGCGGCCGATCACGATGCCCGGCCCAATCCCGATGGCTTCAGCGAAGTCATAAATCTCCTCGTTGGTCAGAGTCCTACCGTGAAGTCGGAGGAACTCGGCTAGCGCCTTCGGCGGGATGAGCGTGTCGGCCGAGAAGCGGTCTGCTTCCTCCTCGTACTTCGCCATGTCCGAGTCAACGACCTCGTCACCCATCTCCTCTGCCGCGTTGTCGATCACGAACGTCTTCCGCCCTCGATGTAGAAGGATATGGCCGATTTCGTGGAAGAAGGTGAACCAGAATTGGTCATCCGTCTTGTATCGGATGGTGAGGGCGATCAGGGCGTACTTCTCGTCGAGCCACCGGGCACAGCCGCTGATCCGCGTGCCAGGCAGCTCCGGCACGAGCACGAGGGCAACCCCGGCCAGCTCGCAGATCGCGATGGCCTCTTCCCAAGCCTCGCCGACCTTCTTTCGCGTCAGCTTCCGCAGCTGCTCCAACGACGACCGGAACCGAGCCTCGTCGAAATCCGCGAGATTCAACTTGGCTGCCTCGATCTCGGCTTCGCGAACCCATGCCGAAACAGCTTCCTTCCGTGCATCGAAGACCTGCGTCTGGCGGAAGGCGACCGGCTGAGCATCCCATCTCGACTGCCAGGCAGCAGGCGATCGCACGCCGAAGAAATCCAGGAGGGCTTCCGCGTCGGAGATGCCTTCCGCCAGCGTGAACTGGAACTTCTTCATCGCCTTCAGCGGGAACTGTCGGCTCCACTCGATCAGCGACGGCGACTTGGCCGGTTGTTGGGCACCGGTCGCGAACTTGACGATGTCGCTGATCCGGGTTGCTGAGAGCGGCACGGCAGGAGCAGCTTCGTATGCGGCCTCGGCCTCCTCGGGCGAAAGCGGGCTGAATCCCTTCTTCCTTCGGAGCTTGCCGATGGCGCGTTCCCAAGCTTTATCGGCGTCCGAGTTCATGGGTTTACCTCTGTGTGGTCCCGGAGGGTTTCCAGATGTTGGACCTTCTCCCGGATTTTCTTCCACACCTTGCTCCGCGTCGCTTGCACCACGTTCTTCGACTTCTTGTGTTGCCTCATGAGCAGCGCGGTGTCCGCTTCACCGGGACCTCCGGCCGCGACGTCTGTCCGCGCCACGATCTGCTCGAACCCTTTCAGCTCGTAGTCGATTATCCGCTCCAACTGCTCCATGTACCAAGCCGTCCGCGACGACAGGTCGTCGTCGGGCTGCTCCGATGACGGGTCGGTTGGATCGAACTCCAACTCGTTGGCCGGTTTTCTCCTCACGCCCTTCAGGATGTCCAGCGCGGCGTGATGGGCGATCTTCAGGAACCAAGGGCCAAACGGCTTCGTCCCTTTGAAGCGGTTGGCGTTCTTCCACAGCTTCATGGCGGCCCTGTTGACCGCCTCGTCGATGTCGGGGTGTTGCAGCTGGTGCCGGAACCGGTGCCGGAGATCCCCGGTGACTTTCGGTGCGTGTCGCTCCATCAGTTCGGCCAGCGCGCGCTCGTCCTTGTTCTCCGCGATGCGGCGGACGAGCGTCGCGTCGTCGTCTCCTGGCGTATCACCCATCGCTTGGAGCCTCCGGCCTTCCACCCTCCAATACGGCCGCCTCTTAACCAGACCCGCGAGATTCTTTGCGAACTGGTCAAATGTCCAGAATAACGAGCCTTCGTTCGGCAGTCGCGGTCAAAAAGCGCCGGGCTGGTTAAGCGGTCGCCGTAACCAAGGGCGAGGCGGGAGAGCCGCCCGGGAGTCCACCCCAGAGTGGACGACAGCGCACAGTCGCCGCAGCGGCGACCGGAGGCCTGATGAACACCATTGCCGAAGAGGCCCGCAAGGGCGACGACCACCACGATGACTGCGATAAGCGGGTTAAGGTGCCGTTCAACAACAAGGAGGTCTTCCTCCACATGGGCCACCCGAGCGTGGAGACGCTCAAGCGGCTGGCCGGCATTCCGCTCACCGACGACCTCGACCAGTTGGTCGGGTCGAAGATCGTGCCCCTGCCGGACGACGGCAAGGTCCACATCACCGGGTGCGAGATCTTCCTCCATCACCCGAAAGACGGCGGATCGTCATGAGCTTCTCCTCCGACGAAGCCCGGGAACTGGCGGCCATGTTCCCGGGCACCGAAAGGGCGGAAGAGGCCGGGGTCACCTACTTCCGCATCCCCGACGTGACCCTCCCCGACGGCTGCGACCCGTCGCCCACGACGTTGTTGCTCTGCCCCTCGCACCTGGGGGGCTACGAGTACCGATTGTTCTTCGCCGAGCGGGTGAACACCCCGGTCGCGAAGAACTGGAACGGCAGCATCCACATCCTCGGCCAGACGTGGCACGCCTTCTCGTGGCAGGCGAAGGAGAAGGTCACGCTGACCCAGATGGTGGCCCGATTGTTGAGGGCGTTGATATGCCCATAACCATTCACCTTCCTCGGGGCCTCCACCACGGGGTCCTCGCGGACCTTCGCCGCCCGCACGCGCACGCCGCGGAGCGGATCGGCTTCCTCTACGGCCGGTTCGTCTCGGGCGACCAGCCGCTGGTCATGATGACCCGGTACGTGCCCGTCCCGGACGAGCAGTACGTGGTCGATGACACAATCGGCGCTCGGATCAACGGCGACGCGATCCGGGCCGCCATGCAGGGCGTCCTCGACACCGGAGAGGGGGTGTTCCACACCCACCTGCACGAGTGGCCGGGAACACCCTGGTTCTCCCGGACGGACGACGAGGAACTGCCGAGGCTGATCCCCGCGTTCCGCGCGGTCGGCCCGACCCAGGCGGCCGGTTTGTTTCTTCTCAGCCCCGACTCGGCGATCGCCGACGTCTGGCTGCCCGGGGCGCAGGGGCCTGAACGGGTCATCAGAATCTCGGTCGTCTAGTTCTTCTCGAACAGGAGCGTGTCATGAGCAGACGCTATTCTCGGCAGGGCTTCCTGGGCGAGGCGGGGCAGCGCGCCATCGAGACCGCCCGGGTCTGCATCAACGGGCTTGGCGGTGGCGGCTCGATCATCGCGCCGGAGCTTGCCCACCTCGGCGTCCGGTACTTCGTTTTGTATGACCCCGACCACGGCGACGAGTCCAACCTGAACCGGACCATGACGCTGACGGAGGCGGACGTTGCGACGGGCACCCTGAAGGTCGAGGCGGCCCGGCGACGGATTCTGGAGATCAATCCACGGGCCAACGTCGAGGCCCACGCCTGCCGGTGGCAGGACCGGCCGAGGGCGCTCGACGGCAGCACCCTGGTGATGGGATGCGTCGATTCCTTCAGCGAGCGCCAGCAGATCGAGGCTTGCTGCCGCCGCCTGTTGGTGTCCTACGTCGACATCGGCATGGACGTCCATGCGGGCGACCCGCCCGCGATGAGCGGCCAGATCATCCTGTCGGCCCCGGGCGGCCCGTGCATGTTCTGTATGCACTTCCT
>CALCIC010000889.1 GCA_937907405.1 uncultured Isosphaeraceae bacterium
GCTCGACCGTTGGAGTCAGAACGGCGCGCTCGAGATCGAGATGATTGAGCAATCCGCCGATCGCCTCTCCTTCAACGTCGTCCGCTGCCGATACGCCGAGATGTACCGAGCCCTGGGACTCGCCGATCTGGGCGCCGGCCTCTCATGCCAGCGCGATTTCGCGCTGGTCGAAGGGTACAATCCAGAGATCAAGCTGGAGCGCGGCCAGACCTTGATGCAAGGCGCGTCCTACTGCGACTTCCGGTTCCGGCGCGTCCCCTCTTCGTCCGACGAATCCGCTGGACAGGTCGAACCATCCGGTTAACGAGGCGCGACGTGTTCCGCCGGCTGGGCGGCCGGATCGACGACGGGCGCGGCGGGTGGATCGGCCTTGAATTGACAGCGCTCTCCGAGAATCCCGTTCCACGCCTGAAGCTGGGGATTGGACAGGACGGCGAGCGCCTGCCGGCGGGTCGCGGCTTCCTCGGCCGGATTGAACCCACTCTTGATGATGCGCGCGTTGCGGTCCGCGAGCAACCGCGTCAGCTCGCGAACTTGTTGACCGTCGAGCTTCAACATGTCGACGACGGTGGCGCGGCTGACCAGGGCCGAAGAGCCTTCCCATTGGAGATCGATCTGACTGAGACGCTCAAGCTGTCGCTCGGACAGGTTCGTGGTCAGCCACTCTCCCTGCGTTTCGTCGATCGCGCGACGTTCGCCGACGACCTCCGGCCCGGTCTTGCCGCGAAGCGCCTGGGCGCGCTGCGAGAGCTCGTCGATCGTCTTGTGCAGCGAGGCGACCTGCTCGGGCTTCAGGCCGAGATCGGACTGGACGTCCGGTCGCGTCATCAACAACAAGGGCGCGGTGCGAATTCCCATGCGACTGTCGGGCAACGACCAGTCTCCCGCCAGGCACCGGCCGGAGAGGGCCACGAGAAGCAGGCACGCGCTGAGGCCGAGATGATGCGGGGGCCTGGCGAAGAAGAGGTGTTGACGCAACTGGCGGCTCCTTCCGCTCGATTCGGCGCTCTCGTTCGTTGGGAGCCGGAACGCCCGTCCCGGAACGACCGCGAGCCTCGGCGCGAGGAACGCGCCGAGGCTCGCTTTATACGACTCACCCAGAAATCAGGAAAGGTCAGAATGTCCTTCGAGTCAACGGGAGCCGCGACGGCGAACCGCGGGCTTGGCGGCCGCGGGTTCGCTCTTCGGAGGCTCGCTCGTCGTCGCCGCATCGTTGGCGGTCTCGTTCTGGGCCGCCGTGCTCGGAGCGGTCGCGGCCTTCGCCGCCGGGGCGGCCGCGGGCGTCGCCGCAGGGGCGTCAACGGTCGCGGGGGCTCCCGGTTGGGCAGGACCGCCGGGCCGTCGACGGAGGAGGCTCACGTCGAACTTCTTGCCAAGCATCTTTCTAAACGTACCACCCTGGCGACGGTCGAGGGTTTTGAAGACCAACGCATAGCCCTGGTCGTTCAGCGCCTCCTCCTGCTGCCGGATCTCAGTCATCTTGGCCTGGACCTCCGGCTTTTCCATGAAGGTGCGCATGGCCTCAGGGTCGAAGCCCCGGCGATTTCCACCGGGGCCGCCAGGACCGCCAGGGCCGCCGAATCCACCGGGTCCGCCAGGGCCACCGGGGCCGCCTTGGGTGATGTTGTTCCCCCCCCTACCCTGACGGCCTCGACCGCCGGTTGGTGCTGAAGAATTGGCGGTGTTCGAGTTGCCGTTGGCGTTAGCGGCCGGCGTCGAGGCGGCCTGTCCATTGGCGTCGGCGGGCGCGGGCTGCGCGGTGCGGAACGACTGAAAAACCTCGCGCATCTGGCCGAAAATCTGGCCTCGCTGCGTGTTGATTTTACTCTGGGCCTGTTGGAGTTCCGAAGCCTGGTCCTCATTAACCTCGAGCTTCTGGGCGACTTCCGGCTTGAGGACGACGAACGGTCCCTCGGTCTGAAGCTGGATCTCACGGAGGCGGGTCATCTGGGTGCGGTTGAGGATCTTGGCGAGGGCCTGCTCCGAGCTGTTCTGAAGCTGCGTCATGGCCTGCTGCATCATCATGCGGCTCTGCGTCCGCGCCTCGTTGTCTTGCTGCCGGAACTCGTTTCGCAGGGCGTTGGGATCGACGCCGTTCTGGTCAGGCAAACCGGAGGTGTACGGGTTGCTTCCGAATCCGCCTCCGGGGCCTGCGGCTCCCGCGAGCGCCTGGTTTCGCGGGTCGAGGGTCTGGAGTCGCGGGTCGAGGTTCTGGGCGCCCGCGCGTTGGCGGTTCTGGAGGTTGTTGGCGAAGTTGCCCTGCTGAGTCCGAAGCTGAGCGCGCGACGCGTCGCTCTGCTGGCGGAGATTCTGGAACATCTCGCGGTTCTTGGCTTCCGACTTGGTGGAAAGCTCGGTGATCTTGACCTTCTGGTCGTCGCTGACCTTCAGTTCTTCTTGGACCGGCTCGCGGGTTGCCAGCGAGATAAGCGACCCGCCGCCGCCGAACCCGCCGCCGCCGAATCCGCCTCCGAACCCGCCGGGGCCGCCGCCTCGGTTGCCCCGTGCACCTCCACCTCCGCCTCCACCTCCGCGTTGAGCGTAGGTCGTTATGGGGGCCGCCGTCAAAATCACGGCGAGACCTCCCACGATTAAGGATAAGCGAATACGCGACATAATCAGGCTCCTCGATGCACGAATTCCGCCAGGGACGGCCGGGGCCCGACCGCCGTCGCAGCGCCCCGCCCGACATCATCTCTCATCTTAGCGGTTTTCAAACACGAGGTGGCCTTGTTTCTTGATACGACGATTGACTTTTTTCGTTTCGATGCGTAATCGACGACGAGAGCCGTTCGCGGCGCCGCCGGCTGGAAAATCGGCGCGGCTGGCGCGCTCAGTGCGGTCGCGACGTCCAGATCCAGGCGATCAGAGCGAGGGTCGCCGACAAGGTGCTCAGGCGAACCAGCAGACGATAGACCGCGAATCGTCGCGAGGCGAGCGTGATCGAACCCTCGGGGCCCTCGACCGCGACGCCGACGGCCGCGGTTTGGCGTTCGAAATTCGCCAGGGTCGACATCCCCACTAAATGGACGAGCCAGACGATCAGAAATCCGACGCCTTGATCGAGCCAGGCGCGCCAGGGAACGGGTGGGATTCCGGGCTTCCACCAGGCTGGGGTCGTCAGCGGCGCATCGCTCTGGTAGACGACCAGCCGGAGCGAGCCCGCGTCGATCTTCTCGCCGTCGCTCACCCTGACGGCCAGGTCGACGGGCTGGGGCGTGCCCTTGGCGGGCGTTCCCTTGAGGAGCCCGGAGTCGGGATCGAACGCCAGTCCGTCGGGCAGCGCGCCGTCGAGCGACCAGCGGAGCGGCCCTCGGCCGCCGTCGGCCGCCAGCGCCACGGTGTAGGGACGGCCGGCGATGGCCTCGGGGAGGCCCTCGGGGGTGAGGATCTTCAAAGGTCGGCGGTCGGCGTCGGCCGTCCCGCCGTCCTGGGGGCGGGACGACGAGTCGACGGCCTTGGGAAGCAGCGCCATGATGACCATCGTGAGCAGCAGGATGAACAACAGTGCTCCGGTCAGCTTGGTCACGACGACCGCGACGAACGAGTCCTCGCCCGACCCGCCGAACTCCAAGCCCGACCCGCCGCCTCGCCGATTCCGTCGCATGGCCTTGCCTCTTTTATGTCGAGATCTCGGGCGCGTCTTGAACGCGCGCCTTCAGCTCTGATTCGGGGAGGGCGAGGCTTCCGCCGGGTCGCGCCGGCCGGCTCGTCGGGAGCCACTCTCTCCCCGGATCGAATGCAGGCCGTCGCGTCAGGCCGCCCGGATCGAGTCGGACCGCGAGCCGCCGCCGTTCCCTCCGCCGCCGCTGCCGCCGCGATCGTCGAACATCCGCTTGACGATGCTCTTGTACAGGGAGTTCCCCTGCTCGATGCTGACGTTGATCATCTCCAGAGCGTCCTTGAGACTGTTCATCGTCTTGGCGAGTTGCTCTTGCGTGGTTCGGCTCGACTTTTCGTACGCCGAGGCCCACGAGCCGGCGAGGCTCTCGATGGCGACCGTGGTGCGTTCGAGACCGCGCTGGATCTCCTGGAGCTGAGGATCGGGGTCGTCCGATCGTGCCAGAGCGTCCTCGATCCGCGAAAGCGACGCGGCGGACCTTCGGGTCGAGTCGCCGAGGTGCGACAGCGCCTCGAACTCGTCGCCGATCCGGCCGATCGTCTCGGCTCCTTGCTGGAACGCCGAGAGCGACGCCGGCATCAACTCGACCGATGCGGCAAGCCGGTGGATCGGATCGTTCAGGCTTTGGCTGATCTTCTCCGCCTCGATCTGCAACGACCGCGCGGCCGGCTCAAGGATGGTCGCCAACTCGCTGCGCAATCGTTCCAGGTGCGGGCCGATCAGGTCGTCAAGCCGCTCGGTCATCGGATCGCGGCCGCCGGCGCCGGGCAGAACGTGCTCGACCACCCAGCGGTCGACCCGAGCCAGATGCTGCTCGACCAGCCGGAAGATCATCGTCTGAACCAGCATCAACGCGGCGCTCAGGAACAACGCCAGCAGGGTGCTGTCAAAGGCGATCTGGAGGGCCGAGGTCACGCCGGTCAGATTGTTCAGGAAGGCGTCCAGGTCCTTGACCATGGGCAGGACCTTGCTGATGTTCATCAGCGCCTTCGAAATGCCTTCAACCGTGCCGATGAATCCGATCACCGGCAGGAGGTAGAGGATGTACCGCGTGAGGGTGAACCGGCCGGTCATGTGTTCCTGGTCGAGCCCCGACGCCTCGCGATTGACTTCCATCAACTGGCCGGCCGACGATCCGCTGGTCTCGCGAGCGTATCCGACGAGTTGCCGGACGCGGACCGGCAGGATGCGGCCGTCGCGGGTGACCGCCTCGGCGATCGGGCCCGGCTCGCGCGAGCCCCCCCGAGCGAGCGCCTGGCCGATGAATTGGAGGAGCCGGGGCGCGTCGTCGAAGGCGCGCTCGTTGCTCCAGAGCCGCCTCAGTTCGTTGCCGAGCGTCAGCACCGCCCAGAAGTAGATGGCCGTCCCGACGTACTGCTCCCAACCACGCTCGAACATGAGCGTCGGGTTGAAGACCATCAGGCCGATCGGGAACAAGACCGCCAGCACGAGCATCGCCGTCGCCGCGATATAGCCCATCCGTGGGGAACCTGAAGCGCCAGTCGCCATCCTTGGAACGTCCTTCCTTTGAGATCCGGCCCGACTCTTGAAAGGCCGTCGGAAGCCGGCCCCGACCTTCGCGCGGTTGCGCCGAAAATCGCTACGACCCCTACCACCTCTCCTAATCGGCGCGACCGTCACGTCGACTTGAGCCCGAACGGAACATTCTCTCGTTCGGGTTTCGAGCGTGTTCCTTCACGTCCGCGAGCCGGACAAACCGCGGTTGTCGAACGCCGCGGCTTGTTGTATTCCATGGGCCGGTCTCGGTCCATCTCGATTCGCGGGCGATCGTGCGCGGGTCTCAAGGAGGAGTGTCGAACGATGACGAGCCTGCGGATGAAGCCGCGCGGCGGATCGAAGCTTGATCGTCGCCCCACCGCCGAACGCCCTGCCGACCGCGCGACCGCCGGATGGTCGCCGTCGCCGGTCGGACTGACGATGTTGGCGGTCGTCTTCGGCCTGTTCACCGGGGGGCTTGAACTGGTCCAGTGGCTGATTCGCAACGCGATCACGGGGGGCGTTTCGCTGGGCGGCTTCCAGATGAGTCGCCACTTCGTCTGGATGATCCCGGTCGCGGACCTCGCGATCTTCCTCGTCGTGGGTCTGTTCCTCGGCGTCCTCGCACTGTTCCGGCCTCGCGCGGCGACCCGGGCGGCGGTCTTCATCTTCGGATTCCTCTGCGCGCTGGCGATGCTGCTGACGATCCCGGGCCTGTACGCGACCGCGGCGGTCACGCTGGCCGGCGGGCTTGGCGCGCTGCTCGCGAGGCGGTTCGAGGCTCACCCGGCGCGGGCGTCCGTCATGCTCGGATGCGCGACGCTGGCGCTCGGGGCCTCGGCGTTCATTCTCGCCGGCTGGGACGTCAGCCAGGGCAAGCTGTCGGACCGCCCGACGCGCGCCGTCGCGCCCGCCCCCGGCGGTTCGCCGAACGTGTTGTTGCTCGTCCTCGACACGGTCCGCGCCGAGAGCCTCAGCCTTTACGGTTATGAACGCGACACCACGCCGAACCTCGCCCGGCTCGCCAGTCGGGGAATCCGGTTCGATCAGGCTCGATCGACCGCGCCCTGGACCTTGCCGTCGCACGCGAGCATGTTCACGGGACGATGGCCTCATGAATTGAACGTCGGCGAGAGTCGCCCTCTCGACTCGACCTATCCGACTCTGGCCGAACACCTT
>CALCIC010000890.1 GCA_937907405.1 uncultured Isosphaeraceae bacterium
GAGAGGCGCGAGGACGGAGAGCGGATGCTGCGTCGCAGGACGGCGGTGTTGTTCCGCGGGAATATCGAGCGGCTCGCCAGGATCCCGGACGCGGGCGACGTCCGCCGCGGAAGATCCCGCGGCGCTGCGATAGGCTTCTACGACGCCGGCTCTCCGACCCGCCTCATCTACCTCTGGTATTTCGCCGACCTCAAGCTCGCCGAGCATCAGTACTGGTTCGACGGGTGGGAGGAAATCGAAGGGAGCATGTGCGCCAAAGTGGAAATATCGCTGCGTACGGTGCGGCCCGGCTCTCCAGCGCTCGGCCCCGAGCCCGAAGGGACGCGGTTCAAAATGTGGATCGATCTCGCGCGCGGCGGGCATGTCATGAAGCAAGAGATGTGGGTCCCGGGCGGCCTCAGGTCGCGCGTGTATGACGTTCGATTGGAGAAGGTCGCGGCGGAAGGCGGGGAGTTGCTTTGGGTCCCGGTGAAGGGGGTCTACGAGGCTTATTTCGACGGGAAGGAATTCCACGACAAACCTCTGTTTACAGAGACGTACTCGGTGGTGAGGGGGTCGGTGAAGATCAATCAGAAGCTGGGCGACGATCACTTCTCGGTGGACAGAAACTGGGATTCACCCGCCGCCAGCCCGGAGATGAAGGCGTTCCGGAAGAGCACGGCGAACCTTAAGCCCGAACCGAGGCAGCGGATAGATACAGCGAGCGTCACGCGACGGCTCGACCGGTCTTTGGACGAGGCGGATCGGCAGTACGAGCGTCTGCTGGCGGATTCCCCAGCGCGGTCTTCGCTTGTGTTTGCGCGCTGGATGCAGGCGACGGCGGCTTTGTTGGGGGCTTGCGCTTTTGGGGCGGCCGTATGGCTAAGAAGAAGAAGCTGACCGGAATGCCCGCCGCCGGTGCGATAAGCGTGGCGGGATTGGCCTTGATCGCCATCGTCGCCTCGCCCCGATTCGGGCCGATCCTCGGTGCAGAGGAGAAAGCGTCACTTCCCGACTGCGGGACGGTCGCCCTCGCCGCCTTGCTCCGGTTTGAAGGACACGGCGGCTCCGTCGCCTTCGTGAAGAACAGGCTCGCGCCCGCGCCTTCATCTTCATCAGGACGCTCGATGCAGGAAATCAGCGACGGCGCCGGCCGATGCGGCCTCAAATTGACGGGCGTCCAACTCCCGCGTGATGCTTCCGCCCTGAAGCGACCCATGATCATCCTATTCAGCCTCAACGGCCATGGCCATTACAAGGCAGTAAGGCCGATCACAGGTGGGATTGGACGGGTTCAGGTCGTGGACGCCTTGAACGAGCCGACCGTCATGCATGCGGAGTCGCTCTTGGCCGCGCCGGGTTGGACGGGGTACGCACTCGTCCCGATCCGGCCTAACTGGCTGTTCCGGTTTTCGGTCGCCGCCGTCCTCATTTCCGGCGTCCTCGCCGTCTCATTACTCCGCCGCAGGAGGCGGCGGACTGGATAACGGAGTCGACCGCCGATCCTCGGTCTCGTGGAACGCGCGCCCGAGGGGGAAAACGGGGACAGCGAGAAGAAAAGGGGTCAAGCGAGAAGAAAAGGGGTCAGGAACCTTTTTTGGATGTTTCGCGCGACCTGAGAGCAAAAAGGTTCCTGACCCCTTTTCCGCACCCCAAGCCAACAGGCTCCAGCGCTTTTAATGTTGTTAGGAGCTATTTAGCATGTGAAAAATCGAATTCGAAATTCTATAATATTTTCACGCACTGGGGGTGGTGGGGTGGAAAAGAATTCGCAGGAAATCATCGAGGAATCAGTGGCTTCTGTGTTTAGCGGCGAGATCGTACGACTGCGGTGGGCTGTCGATGGCCGCCCGATCTGCCCTGTTTGCGGTTGCAAGTGGCACCCGGGAGCGGAATCGGCTTGGACCAAAACCGGCGAATTCTCTAATGAAGGTATGCCTATAGTGGAACCATGTTGGAGCAGCTGTACTTGTTGTGATACGGAGTTCGGCAATGACGATGTCCCTGGACCTAATGGGACTTTGGAGTCGTCTTGGGCTTCGCTTCGTGAGCGGTGGCTACAGAAGACGGGAATGATCGATTCATCGCTTCAGCAACTCAAGAACAACCTAGGGATAAACATATAATCGAATCAATTATATCCCCGCGGCCGGATTGGTCGCCGTCGTCTTGCCGGTCGTCGAATCCAGCGCCGCCAGCGGCCGGTTCGACGGCCTCGCGACGCTCGACGAGGACGCCGTCTACCAGACCTACGCGGGCGTCGCCGGGTCAGGGAAATCTAAGGGGTCAAGGGAAATCTAAGGGGTCAGAAATCTAAGGGGTCAGGAACCTTTTTTGAGAAATCTAAGGGGTCAGAGAAATCTAAGGGGTCAGGAACCTTTTTTCGAAATCAAACTTGTTTCGGCCCCCGACCCGAGCCAAACATGTCCCAATCCATTTGCGATTGACACATCGAGCAAGATGGGCAGACTATGTCGGCCTCGCCGCGCCATTGCGGCTTGGCCCGCGAGACAGGACGTCACGCGCCTAACGCCAGGGACGGCCATGAAACCAACTTACCTCCCCCTCGTCGTTTGTGGGATGTTTTCGCTGCTTTTTGCGACAGGCGTAGGACTGCGCGCCGAGGATGCGCCGTCGCGCCCCTCGCGAAAAAAACCGAGCGAGGGGGCGGGGCGGATCGAACACAAGTACCGGCACAAGCAGGTCGAAAAATACGAGTTCGGCCAGGGGCCGCGGTCGTACTGGATCTTCGAGCCGGCCGCGCCGAAGCCGAAGCGGGCGCCGGTCGTGGTGTTCCTCCACGGCTGGTTCTCGGTCAATCCGGCGATCTACGGCGGCTGGATCGACCATCTGGTGCGCGCCGGCAACATCGTGGTCTTCCCGCGGTATCAGAACGACGTCGGGACGCTGCCGCGCGACTTTCTGCCCAACGCCCTGTTTGCGATCCACGACGCCCTGACGGTTCTCGAGGCCGGCGCCAAGCACGTCCGGCCCGACCTCGAGCGGTTCGCCCTGATCGGCCATTCGGCGGGCGGGAACCTGGCGGCGCAGATCGCATCGGTCTCGGCCGATCCGAAGTCCGGGTTGCCCGAGGTCCGGGCGGTGATGATGTTCATGCCGGGCGAGGTGCTCCCGTTGCGCGAGCCGAAACTCAGCGAGATCCCCGCGTCGACCTTGATGATCGTCGCAGTCGGCGAGGACGACCTCCTCGTCGGCGACCTCCGAGGCCGGCAGATCTTCTCGCAGGCGGTCGCGGTTCCTCGATCGCACAAGCGGTACGTGGTCTTCCGGTCGGACCGCCACGGTCATCCCCCTTTGATCGCCGAGCACACGGCCCCCACCAGCGCCAATCATCGACTCGACAACGGCGAGGGGCTGTTCCGTGCGTTCCAGCTCAGCCTCGGCGACGTGAACGCGCTCGACTGGGCCGGCTTCTGGCGGATCGCCGACGCGACCCTCGCAGCCGGATTCGCGGGCAAGTCGCTGGACGAGGCCATCATCGACCCGGACGCCCTAACCCACCTGGGATACTGGAGCGACGGCCGCAAGGTCACCCCTCCCCTGATGAGCGACACGCTCGACTCAGTCCCCCGAGTCGTCCTCTCCAACGGCATCCGCCTCATCCCCTGGGAATGGCCGGTCAAGATCACCGATTCCGCCGCGACGGACGTCGCCGACGCCAAATCGACCAAGTAGTCGCCGCCGCGCGCGCCGGCCGCAATCGCCCGCGTCCGCGCCGTCCGCCAGCTCCCCTGAAACCGTGCGACGCGTACAGCTTGTCCGCCTCGGCGCCGGGTCTTCCGGTCGCCCTCCAATGCCCGTCGACAAACTGATTCCCACGCGGAATCGAGCCGATACGAAAGTACGGACGTACGATGGGCAGGAGGTTGAGGCGGCCATGTCGCGAACGAACCAAGACGGTGCAATGAAGTCTCGCCCGCCTCACTCGGGGGTCGTGGGATCGCGTCCGGCCGTTCTCCCCGCGTCGGGCTCCCCGCCGAACCTTGAGATGGACGCGGCGGCGGCGATGGAGCACGTCGAAGCCTTGCGCCGGCAGGTCGTGGCGCTCCAGCGGATCAGCAGCCTGGGAATCCTCGCCAGCGGAGTCTTCCACGAGCTGAACAACGCGCTGACGCCGGTCCTGAACTACGCGAAGCTCGGCCTCCGCAATCCCGACCCGGCCTACCGAGAGCGGGCCTTCAACCGCATCCTCGAAGCGGCCCAGCGAGCGACGACGATCACCGGCGGCATGCTCGGCCTGTCGCGCCCCGGCCGCGACCCCGACCACCGCGAGCCGATCGACCTCAACAGACTGGTCGACGAAGTGGTGATGCTGATCGGCAAGGATTTGAACCGCCACGACGTCCGGCTTGAAGTCCAGGCGACGAGCCGCCTGTTCGCGAAGGTCAACCCCGCCCAGATCCAGCAGGTGCTGATCAACCTACTGATCAACGCCCGCCAGGCGATGCCCCGGGGCGGGATCGTCGAGTTGAAGCTGGCCGTCGACCCGTCCGGC
>CALCIC010000891.1 GCA_937907405.1 uncultured Isosphaeraceae bacterium
GGAAGAGATCAACCGCATCCTCACCGACTCGATCAGCCGCTGGCTGTTCGTCACCGAACCCAGCGGCGTGGAGAACCTGCGACGCGAGGGCGTCCAGGACGACCGGATCCACCTCGTCGGCAACGTCATGATCGACACCCTGTTGGCATGCCGCGAGCTGAGCTCAAGATCAAGTATCCTTGATGAGCTCAGACTCGACGGCCGGGCCTTCGGCGTGTTGACCTTGCATCGGCCGGCCAACGTCGACGACGCCGAAACCCTCCAGGGGATTCTCAACGCCGTCGGCCGGATCCAGGACCGGTTGCCCATCGTATTCCCGGTCCATCCCCGCACTCGCAAGGCCCTTGAGGCCCATGATCCAGCCGCCATGCCGGGCTTGCTGCTGACCGAGCCGCTCGGGTATCTCGACTTCATGCGGCTGCTTTCCGAGGCGCGCCTCGTCCTCACCGATTCGGGGGGGATCCAGGAGGAGACCACCGTGCTGGGCGTCCCCTGTCTCACGTTGCGCAACAACACCGAGCGCCCCATCACCATCGAGCAGGGTACGAACAGGCTCGTGGGACTCAAGCCCGATCTCATCGTCGCCGCCGCCCGCCAGGCGCTCGATGGGCCCGCCGTCGGCGGACGCATACCCAACCTGTGGGACGGCCGAGCGGCGGCGCGGATCGTCGACGTCCTTCTTGGCGGTTGAGCGATCGCCCTTCTGACGAGGTTCGGGCTCATGGCACTTCGAAGCGTCCTGGTGCTGACCTACCTTTTCCCGCCGTCTTCCGCGGCGGGCACTCATCGCCTACTGGGCTTTTCTCGTCACCTGCCCAAATATGGCTGGCGGTGCGTGGTCGTGGCTCCGCCGACGCTCCCCTGGGAGCCGAGTGATCCAGCGCTGCTGGATCGTCTCTCTCCGGAGACGACGCTGTACCACGTCCCCTACCCGTCGGGAGCGGCGCTCAAGCCGCTGCGCAAGGTCGCGCCTTACTCCGTTTGGCTGCCCGCCGCGTGGGCCGCCTGCCGCCGCGCTATTCGGGATCATCGCCCCGCCGCCATTTTCACCAGCGGGCCTCCACACGTGATCCACCTCCTCGGACGTCACATCCGACGTCGAACCGGCCTGCCGTGGCTTGCGGACTTTCGCGACCCCTGGCGCTCCGCGGGAGCCCTCGAAGACCAGAGCGGTTGGTTGCGACGATGGGAGACATGGGCCGAAGAAGCGGTCTTCCAGGACGCGGACTGCATCATCGCCAATACGAAGGGGGCTCAGGAGGCCCTTTCCCGAGCGTTCCCACAGCATGCGGCCAAGATGACCGCGATCACCAACGGCTATGATGTCGAGAATTTCGCATCGATCCCCATCCCGGTACGCGACGAGGCGGCCTTTCAGATCCTCCACCCGGGAGAGCTTTACGTCAACCGCGATCCCGAGCCGTTTCTCAAGGCGATCCGATCGATCTGCCCGGATGACCGCGGAAATGACCGTTCGATTCGAGTTCGTTTCGTCGGCCGGTCGGGGCCGGGCGCGGAACGGTTGAATGGCCTGATCCATTCCATGGGGCTTGATGAGGTCGTGGCCTCCAATGGACAGATTCCCTACGCCCAGTCACTCGAGGAGATGGTCCGAGCCGATCTCCTGCTCCTCCTGGACTCGCCGGGACGTCGTATCGGCGTGCCAGCCAAGATCTTTGAATACATCGGTTCGAATCGCCCGATCCTGGCCCTGGCGGAGCCGGACGGCGACGTCGCTCGGATCCTCGGCGAGAGCGGAGCGCCTCACCGAATCGCGGCCCAGCACGACGTCCAGGGGATCGCGGCGGCGCTGAAGGAGTTGCTCTCCCGGCCTCGTTCGTCCCGGCTGGTCGACGGCCTGCAAATGCGTACTCCAAGGTTCACGAGAGAGGCGCTGTCCGGCTCGCTCGCGAATCTGCTCGATTCCTGTCTCGGCCAGGAGAGGCGCTCGGCCGAAGCAGCGCCAGCCGCGACGTCCTTGATCGAGGCCCGGCGATGAACCTGGTCGTTCGGCTCCGACGTGGTGAAGGCCCCTTTTGGGCTCGACTAAAATCCATCGCCAAGGCGGTCCTCTGCTTCCATCTCCCGGTGGGACCGCTGAGCCGTCCGTTCTTTGCTTCGCTCTACTTGCTTCATGTCGCCGGGCGTGAAGTCGGGCTTTGGCTGCTGCGGTTTTTCTGGTTCGAGCCGCTGCTCCGCAGCCAATGCGCATCGGTGGGGACGGGCCTGCGGATGGAGAAACTCCCTTATCTGAACGGCCGGGGCAAGATTATGCTAGGAGCATATGTCGAGCTCTCAGGAAAACCCTCGTTCACCTTCCTGAATCGCTGGAAGGACATGCCGGAATTGAACGTGGGAGACTACTCGTTCCTGGGCCACGACTGCAGCATCGCCGTGGGGTCGTCGGTCCGAATCGGCAGGCATTGCCTTCTCGCCAGCGGTGTAAGCATCGCCGACTACGACGGCCACCCCGTGGACGCAGCCCTGAGACGGATCGGACGTCCTAGCCCTCGCGAGGCGATTCTCCCGGTCGTGATCGGCGACGACGTATGGATCGGCAGGGGCGCTACCATCCTGAAGGGAGTCTCAATCGGGGATCGCTCGATCGTGGCCGCGCAGGCCGTGGTGACAAAAAGCGTGCCGCCCGACGTCGTGGTGGCCGGTAATCCCGCCAGGATCGTCAAGACGCTCAGCGAGTTCGAAATCAACGACGAGGGACGCATGACGAGGCCGTCACCGGCGCGCGGCCCAGAATCGTCGCCTTGAATCATCAAAATCGAGTGGAGTCTCGGGCGAATGATGCGCGTGGTCCATGTCAGCTTCGGCCTTGATGTGGGAGGGCAAGAGAAGCTCCTGGTCGAGTTCGCCCGCCACGCCGACCGGAACCGCTTCGCGCTGGCGTTCGTGTCGCTCGGGAGTCGAGGCGCTCTGGCCGACGACCTGGAGTCGCAGGGATGGGAAGTCGTCGCGTTGGGCAAGGGGCGGGGACTGAAGCCGAGTCTGGCCTACGATTTAGCCCGGCTGTTCCGGCGGGTC
>CALCIC010000892.1 GCA_937907405.1 uncultured Isosphaeraceae bacterium
CAAGAAGGACCTCATCTGGGCCGTCCCCCAGCCCGAGCCCAACCCCTACCAGCTTGAGTGGGACCACCTGATCGAGGCCATCCGCGCCGACCACCCCTACAACGAGGTCGAGCGGGGCGTCAAGGCCAGCCTGGTCACGTCGATGGGACGCATGGCCGCCCACACCGGCGAGACCATCACCTTCGACGACATGCTCAACTGCACCCACGAGTTCGCGCCCGACCTCGCGAAGCTCACCATGAACGGCGCCGCGCCGCTCCAGACCCTGCCCAACGGCAAGTACCCGGTCCCCCAGCCGGGCATCGTCCGCGACCGCGAATTCGGCTGAGCCGAGTTGGTTTCGAACTGGATACGTAACAGACCGAGCCCCGTCCGTCTCTGCCGACGGGCGGGGCTTCATTCATAATGGGCGCTCCCGACGATCGTCCACCCGCGCGTCCTTCGGGGCCGCGATCGTCAAGATCGGCGTCGTCCCGACCCTACCGCCCCGATGGACGTCGGCCGTACCTTTCAGCGCGGCGTCACCACTCAGGGAGCCCAGCCGTCGATCGAGCCCGGGCATCCCGGCCGCTGGACGCACTCAATCCAAATGCGAATACCTGGATCTATTTCGGATCAATTCGCCTGATCGCTCCACGACGTCTCGCCCGCGGTCGGCCATGCCTCTCTCTTTACATGACGAGGGTTTCCGCGGCGGACGGCGTGGACCCCGCACGTCAGTTGGCCTTGCCGAAATACGGCCTTCCGATTTTACTGGCCGCGTGCCGCCCCTGGGGCGGAGGACACACCCGCTTCCCACCGGTTCGGGCCGTGCTCGAATACGATCATGCGATTGACATTGTCGAACGATCGCCTGCCGGCCGACCCCGAGGGGGCCGGGCGGCGGTCGGAGGCCGGCTCGGTCTTCTTGCGGACGCTATGGTTCGGCCTGCTCGCCGGCTGGCTCGATCTGGGCCTGGTGCTGGCCCAGCGCTCGCTCCGGCCGCACGTCGCCATCGAGTTAGTGCGGGCGAACCTTCACCTCGGCTGGATGGTCCCCGCGTCCATCGCGCTGGTCTTCGGCGTCGTCGGGCTTGCGCTCGCGCTGGCGGCCTGGTTCCGACCGAGGTTGGCGCGGTGGGCGAGTTGGCGGGCGCCGGTCGGTATGCTCCTTCTGGCCCTGCTGCTGGAAGTCGAGGGGCTGCACCAGGGCGCTGGAGTCGTCCTTGCGTGCGGGGTCGCGTTGAGGATCGGGGCGCTGATCGACCGGAGGGCCGAGCGGTTCGATCGGCTGATTCGGCTGAGCCTCCCGGCGATGGCGGTGGGCACGGCCGCGGCGGCGTGGCTGATCCACGACCGGCTCGACTCGGCCGAGAGCCGGACCCTCGCCGCCCGCCCCCCCGCGAGGCCGGGGGCGCCGAACGTGCTGCTGATCGTTCTGGACACCGTCCGCGCCGAGAACCTGAGCCTCCACGGGCACCATCGACCGACCACGCCGAACCTCGAGCGGCTGGCGCGGCGGGGCGTCCTCTTCACGGAGGCCCGCACGACCGCCCCCTGGACGGCGCCGGCGCACGGCAGCCTCATGACCGGCCGCTGGCCCCACGAGCTTTCCATCGCGCCCGGCGTGCCGCTCGACGCGACCTTCCCGACGTTGGCCGAAGTCCTGGGGGGCGCGGGTTACGCCACGGCCGGATTCGTCGGCAACCTCGACTGCTGCAACGCACTCTACGGCATTGATCGCGGATTCGCCCGCTACGAGGACGCCTACGAGAATCAGACCGTCTCGCTCGTCGAGACCCTCGGGAGTTCCGCCCTGGGCCGGCGGGTCCTACAGGCGACGGGCCGCCCGATGGGGGCTTTCGACGGCGAATTCGGGCTGCAACGGAAGACGGCCGCAATGCTTAATAGCGACCTCCTTGGATGGCTCGCGCAGCGCCCCGCCGACCGGCCGTTCTTCGCCTTCGTCAACTATTACGACGCCCACCGGCCGTACCGCTACTACACCCCCCCCGAGTCGCGCTTCGGCAAGGCGGTCCTGCCGTTCGAAGACCAGGCCGCGCTCGAACAGATGTACTATGACGCGATCGCCGGACGGCCCGGACAGTCCGGCCTAACGCCCGAACAGGCCGGTCTGGAGCTGACGCAGTTCTATCACGACGCTTATGACACCTGCATCGCCTACGTCGACCAGCAGCTCGGCCTCCTCGTCGACGAGCTGGAGCGTCGGGGAGAGTTGGAGAACACGCTGATCATCGTCACGTCCGACCACGGCGAGGAGATCGGCGAGCGCGGGCGGCTCATCCACGGCGCGAGCGTTTACAGCACGGAGGCGCACGTGCCCCTCGTGGTGGTCCCGCCGGCCGGCTCGTCGAGGGCGGGGGTCGTCAACGATCCGGTCACCCTCCGCGACGTTCCCGCGACGATCGCCGAGTGGACGGGCCTGGGCCTGAGCAGCCCGTTCCCGGGACATCCTCTCACCCAGCACGCGGCGAATGGCTGGGATTGGCCCGCGACGCGGTCCCCCGTGCTCTGCGAGCTGACGCACGTCATCGCCTTCCCTCCGAACGAGGCGATCCCTCCCCCCTTCGGCCTGGCCCGCTCCCTCGTGGCGCGGGACCGGCTCTACATCCGCCGGCCGGAAGGGGTCGAGGAACTGTACGACCTCCGGAACGACCCTCGCGAGCTCATCGACCTCGCCAGGGATTCGAGTTCGATCTCGGTCGTCGAGCAGTTCCGCGAGGAACTGGACCGGATCCGCCGCGGCGAGTTCGCGTCGCACCCCTGAACGCGCCCGAAGAGCTTCCCGGGAATCGCGTCGCACGTCCTACCTCGGCATCTTTCCCGAGATGAAAAGTTGGTGTTGACTCGCCGCGTCGTTGATTCAGGAATTGTTGCGCGCCAGGGGGACGACGGGGCGAGAGCCTCTCCCCCCCCCCCAGGAACTTGAAAATAAGGCGATCGGCTGGTGGAATTCCACCCATGGCATAGAATGGTTTACATATGAGTCTATGATCGAAGTTCGACGCGGTATCGGCTTCCCCTTTTGGAGTGCGGG
>CALCIC010000893.1 GCA_937907405.1 uncultured Isosphaeraceae bacterium
TGGGGCTGGTGCTCTCGGCGGTGTTCATCCCGTGCGCCTTCATGACCGGGATCACCGGCCAGTTCTTCCGCCAGTTCGCCCTCACCATCGCGTCGTCGACGGTGCTCTCGACCATCAACTCGCTGACCCTCAGCCCGGCGCTCGCGGCGCTTCTGCTCAAGCCCCGCGAGAAGGGCGTCCACCAGGCGCTGCCCCGGACGGCGATCGCCGGCATCGGGGCCTGGCTCGGCTACACTCGGCTGGCGCCGACGCTGCTCCCCTTGATCGCGACGGAGGGGGGGGAGGCGACGGCCAGGGCGGCCGTCGCGAGCATGGTCTTCGACGTCGGGAGGTCGTTGGGCGCGTCGCCCGAGCAGACCGCCGGCGCAATCGCCGCGGTCGTCGGGTTTCTCGTTCTCTGGGCCGTCGCGAGGCCGATCAACCGGGGGCTCGACGTCTTCTTCTCCCTGTTCAATCGCGGGTTCACGGCCACGGCCACGGCCTATTCGAGGCTGATCGGCGGGATGCTCCGCGTGTTCGTGCTGGTCCTGCTGGTCTACGTCGGGCTCTTGCTCGTGACCTATGAGCGGTTCCAGGCCACGCCCCGGGGATTCATCCCCTCGCAAGACATGGGATACATGCTGGTCAACATCCAGCTCCCCGATTCGGCCTCGCTGGAGCGGACCAAGTCGGTGATCACCAAGATCTCGACGATGGCGAGGAAGGAGAACGGGGTCGCGGCCGCGGTGGGCATCGCCGGCCAGTCGCTGCTGTTGAACGCCTTCGGGTCGAATTTCGGCACGATGTTCCTGACGCTCAAGGATTTCAGCGAGCGGCCCACCGACGATCTGTACTACGAAGTCATCATGAACAAGCTCCGGGGCCAGTTCGCGGCGGCGATCCCCGAGGCGAACATCGCGCTGTTCGGTCCTCCTCCGTTGCGCGGCGTGGGTCGGGCCGGCGGTTGGATGCTGATGATCGAGGACCGGGGGGACCTCGGGCCGGTCCGGTTGCAGCAGCAGGTCGAGAACCTGGTCGCGCTCGCGAACGTCACGCCGACCAATCCGGGGATCGACGCCGACGGCGAATCGATCCCGATCGATTCGGCGGAGTCCAAGGAGAACGAAGTCGACGAACCCCCGCCGACGACCCTGGCGGAACGGCTGAGGCGGGCGGTCCGCGATCTGGCGCCGAAGGGGAGGGGAGGGGGCCCGGTCGTCGACGGCCTGGCCTCGGTGTTCCGGGCGAACGTCCCCCAGATCTTCCTCGACGTCGACCGCGACGCCTGCATCGTCAAGGGGGTCTTGCTCCGCGACGTCTTCCAGACGCTGCAAGCGTACCTCGGCTCGTTGTACGTCAACGACTTCAATCGGTTCGGCCGCACCTGGCAGGTCGTGATCCAGGCGATGCCCCGGTTCCGCGACCAGAAGGACGACGTCAACCGGCTTCAGGTGCGGAACTCGGCCGGGACGATGGTCCCCCTGGGCGCGGTGACCAAGGTCGAGGAGATCAACGGCCCGCTGGTCCTGACGCGGTACAACATGTACCCCGCGGCCTCGATCAACGGCAGCGCGTTTCCGGGAGTCAGCTCGGGGACCGCGATCGCCGGCATGGAGAAGCTCGCCGACCGCGTGCTGCCGCCGGCGATGAGTTACGAGTGGACCGAGCTGGCGTACCTGGAACAGCAGGCCGGGAACACGGCGATCTACGTCTTCGGGTTCTCGATCGTCATGGTGTTCCTGGTGCTCGCGGCGCAGTTCGAGAGCTGGTCGATGCCCCTGGCGGTGATCCTCTCAGTCCCGTTGTGCATCCTGAGCGCGGTGTTCGGGGTGACCAACAGCGCGATGATGGGGGTCCGCAACGCGAGCGCGGACATCAACATCTTCACTCAGATCGGCCTGGTGGTGCTGGTGGGGCTGGCGAGCAAGAACGCGATCTTGATCGTCCAGTTCGCCAAGCTCAGCCACAACAAGGGGAAGCCGATCCGCGAGGCGACGCTCGAGGCGTGCCGGCTCCGGCTGCGGCCGATCGTCATGACCTCGCTGGCGTTCATCCTCGGCGTGTCGCCCCTGCTCTACTCGCACGGGGCGGGCTCCGAGATGCGGAAGTCGCTGGGGGTGGCCGTCTTCAGCGGCATGATCGGCGTCACGCTGTTCGGGCTCCTGCTCACGCCGGTCTTCTTCTACGTGATCGACACGATCAGCGAGTCGCGGCTGTTCTCGTCGCGATGGCTGCGCTGGACGTCGCGGGCGGCGTTCGACGTTTTGACGCTTCGGTTCGTCTGGCGTCCGACCTGGAAACTGGTGAAGGCCGCCGCGCCGACGAGCGGCCGACCGTCGCGCGCGATCTCCCAATCCGATACCAGGGACGAGGAGTAAGGGTTCCGTGTTCTCTCGATTCTTCATCGACCGCCCGATCTTCGCGTCCGTGCTGTCCATCATCATCACGATGGCCGGCGGGATCACGTTGTTCACGCTGCCGTTGGCCCAGTACCCGGACATCACGCCGCCGACGGTCGAGGTCTCGGCCTACTATCCCGGGGCCAACGCCCAGGTCGTCGCCGACACCGTGGCCGCTCCCATCGAGCAGCAGGTCAACGGCGTCGAGAACATGATGTACATGTCGTCGCAGTGCACCAACGACGGCAACTACACCCTCACCGTCACGTTCAAGCCGGGCGTCGACCTGAACATGGCCCAGGTGCTGGTGCAGAACCGCGAGTCGCTGGCCGAACCGATCCTCCCCGAACTGGTCAAGCGGCGGGGGGTCTCGGTCAAGAAGAAGTCCCCCAGCATCTTGATGATCATCAACGTGTTCTCGCCCGACGGCAGCCGCGACAACCTCTACCTGAGCAATTACGCCACGATCCAGCTCCGCGACGAGCTGGCCCGGCTCGACGGCATCGGCGACATCACGTACATCGGCCAGCGCAATTACAGCATGCGGGTCTGGCTCGACCCCCAGAAGATGACGTTCCGCAACCTGACCTCGTCGGACGTCGTCGCGGCGATCGAGCAGCAGAACATCCAGGTGGCCGCCGGCCAGCTCGGCCAGCCGCCGATCGAGAACGGCCAGGCGTTCCAGTTCACGATCACGACCCTGGGACGGCTCAGCGACTCCGAGCAGTTCGCCGACATGATCTTGAAGGCCGACGCCAACGGCGGCATCGTCCGGCTCCGCGACGTCGCGCGGGTCGAGCTGGGCGCGCAGGGGTACGACCAGGCTTGCACCCTCGACGGCAAGCCCAGCGTCGCCCTCTCGGTCTACCAGCGGCCCGGCTCCAACGCGCTGGACACCGCCAATTCGGTCCGGGCCAAGATGGAGGAGCTCAAGGGAAGGTTCCCCGAGGGGCTCGACTACGCGATCGTCTACGACACCACGCCGTTCATTGTCGAGTCGGTCAACGAGGTCTTCAAGACGCTCCGCGACGCGGTGATCCTGGTGGCCGTCGTGGTCCTTTTGTTCCTCCAGAACTGGCGGTCGGCGGTGATCCCCCTGGTCGCCGTGCCGGTGGCCGTGGTGGGCACCTTCGCCGTCATGGCCGCGCTCGGCTTCAGCCTGAACAACCTGACGCTGTTCGGGCTGGTGCTGGCGATCGGGATCGTGGTCGACGACGCGATCGTGGTGGTGGAGGCGGTGGAGCACCACATCGAACACGGCATGGCGCCGCGGGACGCGACGATCCGGGCGATGAACGAGGTCTCCTCGCCGGTGATCGCCGTCGGCTTGGTGCTGACCGCCGTGTTCATCCCCTGCGCGTTCATCACCGGGATCACCGGCCAGTTCTTCCGCCAGTTCGCCCTCACCATCGCGACCTCGACGGTGATCTCGGCGTTCAACTCGCTGACCCTCAGCCCGGCGCTCGCGACCCTCCTGCTCAAGCCCCGCCGGAAAGGGGTCTACCAGGCGCTGCCGCGGGTGGCGTTCGTCGCCGCGGGGGCCTGGTTGGGCCTGACCTTCCTGGCGCCTTACGCGACCCCCTGGCTGGCCGCGAATCTCCACGCCCGACTCCCCGAGTTCCTCACCTCCGACCGCCTCGGCTCGATCGCGGGCGGGGCGGCCGGCGGGCTCTTGGGGTGGATCGTCAGCGTCCCCTTGAATCTCCTGATGGGTTGGTCGTTCTTCCAGTTCAACAAGGGGTTCGACGCGGCGACGGGTCTTTACACCCGGATCGTCGGCGGTCTGCTTCGGGTCAGCCTGATCGTGCTGTTGCTTTACGGCGGACTTCTTTACGTCACCTACTGGGGCTTCACGAAGACGCCGACCGGCTTCATCCCGGCGCAGGACAAGGGCTACCTCCTGGTCAACATCCAGCTTCCCGATTCGTCGTCGCTCGAGCGCACCCAGGAAGCGGTGAAGCAGGCGGAGCGGACCGCGCTCGAGCAACCGGGCGTGACCCACACCCTGGCGATCGCCGGCCAGTCGATCCTGATGAACGCCAACGCGCCCAACTTCGGCGCGATGTACGTCATGCTCGACGAGTTCCACACCCGGGCGCACGAGGGGCTCGGAGGCCCCGTGATCGCCGCCCGCCTTCAGCGGGCGCTTCAGGAAACGATCCAGGGGGGGCTGGTCAACGTGTTCGACGCCCCGCCGGTCGACGGCCTGGGGACCGCGGGGGGGTTCAAGATCGTGATCGAGGACCGAGGCGACCTGGGCCCCGCGGAGCTGGAAGCGGTCGCCAACCGCGTGGTCGCCGCCGGCGCCGCCTCGCCGGCGCTCGAGGGGCTGTTCACCAGCTTCCGGGCCGACACCCCGTGGCTCTACCTCGACATCGACCGTGAGAAGACCAAGCTCCTGGGCGTCTCGATCTCCGAGCTGTTCAACACGCTCCAGGTCTATCTCGGCTCGCTGTACGTCAACGACTTCAACCGATTCGGCCGCACCTGGCAGGTCAACGTCCAGGGGGAGGCCGATTTCCGCAAGCAGATCGACGACCTGTCCGGGCTCCGCGTCCGCAGCGAGTACGGCGCGATGGTCCCGCTGGGCACGTTGGCCCAGATCCGGGACGTCAGCGGGCCGGTGATGATCGTCCGCTACAACCTGTATCCGTCGGCGACAGTCAACCTCGACGCGGCGCCCGGCGTCAGTTCGGGCCAGGCCCTCGACGCCATGCAGAAGGTGGTCGCCGACGAACTCCCCCAGGCGATGCGGTCGGACTGGACGGAATTGGCCCTGTTGCAGCTTCAAACCGGCAACACGGCGATGTACGCGTTCACGCTGGCCGTCGTCCTGGTCTTCCTCGTGCTCGCCGCGCAGTTCGAGAGCTGGGCGTTGCCGCTGGCGGTGATCCTGGTCGTGCCGATGTGCCTGCTCTGCTCGACCGTCGGCGTCAACATCGCCCACATGGACGTCAACATCTTCACCCAGGTCGGCTTCATCGTGCTGGTCGGCCTGGCTTGTAAGAACGCGATCTTGATCGTCGAGTTCGCCAAGTCGCGCCGCGAGTACGGCGCCTCGTCCTACGAGGCGACCATCGACGCCTGCGAATTGCGGCTGCGGCCGATCATCATGACCTCGCTGGCGTTCATCCTCGGCGTGGTCCCCTTGATCCTATCCAGCGGCGCCGGCGCCGAAATGCGGAAGACCCTCGGCGTCGCCGTCTTCAGCGGCATGCTCGGGGTGACCGTCTTCGGGATCTTCCTCACGCCGGTCTTCTATTACGTCATCCAGCGCATCGGCGACCTCCGGCCCGCCGCGCGTCGGCCACAGCACCGGCTCGAGGACGAGACCGACCACGCCCCCTCGTTCAACACGCACGTCACCGACACCGAGGCGGCCGACGTACATGCCGACGGCCGGTCCCACGCCGAGCACGTCCACGGCGCCCAGACGAGCACCCACGGCGACCACCACGGCAACGTCAACGGCAGCGGCAGCGGCAACGGCGACGGCCACGACGAGGACCTGCTCGCCGCGGGCGCGCCCCCGCGGGACTGACCGCCTTGGTGGAAGCAAGGGAAACGTGCATCGACCCACGACCGCGGAAAGCGAAATCGCGAAGCTCATGCCCGAACCGCCATCGACCCCCTCGCGGGATCTGAACGTCGTCCTGTTCGAACCGGAGATCGCCGCGAACGCCGGCGCGATCGGCCGGACCTGCGTGGCCGTCGGGGCGACCCTCTGGTTGGTCCGGCCGCTGGGCTTCCATCGCGACGACCGCAACGTCCGCCGGGCGGGGCTCGACTACTGGGAACATCTTCGTTGTCACGTCGTCGACGACCTGGACGAGGTCGCGCGCCGGGTCGGCGCCGACCGGTTCTGGTGGTTCAGCACCAGGGCCGCCCGCGTTTGCACCGACGCCCCCTTCCGCCCCGGCGACGCCCTGGTGTTCGGTCCCGAAAGCCGGGGCCTGCCTCGACGACGGATCGAGGAGAACCCCGAGCGCGCCCTGCGCATCCCCATGCGCCCCGAGGCGCGCAGCCTCAACCTCGCCAACGCGGCGGCCGTCGGGCTCTACGAAGCCTATCGACGAATCGGAGAATCCTGAGCCGGAGGGGCGGGAAGGCTCCGGGGCGGACCGAGGAACGCGTCAGCCTTGAATCTCGACGCCCGACGTGATCCAATTCCCAGTGGCTCCGTCCCGGGGGGCGCCGCGACCGCGGGCTTCCCTCTCCATCCTCTTCTAGCTGAGAAAGCCCGATCATGACGCTGACCAAGTGGATCAACCGCTCCTCGCTCGCCGTGATTCTGACGGTCGCGGCGACGTCCCTCAGCCTGTCGGGCTCGACCGTCTCGGCCGACGACGCGACCCTTTCGCCGGCGCTCAAGGCGGTGCAGGGGGTCTGGGTCTCGGACGACGACGCCGAGGTCGACGCCAGGTGGACCGTCGAGAACGACAAGATCACCGCGACCGTCAACGGCGTCGACTACATCGGCACCCTGAAGCTCGACGGCGAGGCCAAGCCGCATGCATCCTGGACGATCGAAATCCAGGAAGGCCCCGGCGAGGTCAAGGGAAAGCAAGCCAAGGGGGTCTACAAGCTCGACGGCGAGAAGCTGGTCGTCAACATCTCTCACCCCGGCGGCGACCGCCCCAGGGATTTCGATCCCGACGGCGACCAGGTCTTCCTGTTCGAATTGAAGAAGGCGAAGAAAAGCTGAGCGCCGGCGGCCCGCTTCATTCCCAGTCGCGAGGGCCGGCGCCTACCGGCCCTCGCGACGTCGATACAACCGCGCCTCTCCCGCCTTTCCCATCGGCTCGTACCGCCTCGCGGTGATCGCGTCGAGCCCCGGGGCCCTCCCCCAGACGATCACCCGATCGATCGCGTCGTGATAGTCCTCCAGGACGCGCGCCCACCGCGCCTCGGCCTCGGCCGATCCGCTCAACAGCGCGATCCGCTCCAGCTCGAACGAGTCGGGCCGGACCACCTCGGCCCGGAACTGCACCGGGAAGTAATAGTACCGGGTCTCGTAATTGCTCCAGAGGACCGCCTCGTCGGAGACCCCCAGCCAGCAGTCGGCGTGCAACAAGGCGTTGACGCGGAACCGCGTCCGGACGTCGGTCAGGAGCGTCGCCACCCGCTGGCCGCGGCCGACCGCCGGGCCGAGCGCGACCATTTGCGCCACCTTCCGTTGCGAGTCCAGCGCGTAGTCCCAGACGACGACCGTCTGAAGCGACAACGCGACGACGATCGCCCCGGCCGCCGCGCATTGCGTCCACGACCGCGCCCGATCGAGCGTCGGGACCAGCGCGACCAACCCCAGCAAGGCGACCCGCTGGGGGAGGTAGTCGCCGTGCCCCGGCCCGAGCGCGTCGGGGCCGAACCCCCCCGCCAGGACCAGGATCGCCGCCAACGCCCGCCAGGCCCGGCGCTCGGCGGCCCGTCGATCCGGCTCCCGCCGCCAGGCGCTCGACAGGCCCAGCAGACCGGCCAGCGCCAGCCAGACCACCGGCGAGAACACCGCGAACCACGGCCCGACGCGGTCGCTGAACGGCAGGCCGTCCTTGATCGCCACCGAGATCGGATCGACCCACCCCAGCCGCCCCGCCCAGCCCGAAACCGAGAGGAACTCCGCCGGCGCGGGGAACTTCGGCGCCATCGGCCCCCCCTGCCGCGACAGCCGAAGATACATCGCCCCGAGTCCCACCAAGGGCGCCATGCCCGCCCCGGTCCGCCAGATCCTCGACCACCGCGAACGCCCCCCGGTCGGCAGGACCACCGCCAGAAACAGCATCGCGCAGACTGTGAGGCCGAGGCTCACCAGATGGCCGAAATACCCCAGGACCAGCAGCGCCGAAAGCCCCGCCATGCGGCCGGCTCGGAGGTCGTCGCGTCCCTTCCACCAGACCCCCAACGTGATCGGGAACAAACACGCCGAGAGTTGAAAGCTGCTGAACCCCATGAGCCAGGAGAAGCTGAGGGCCAGCAGCGCCGAGAGAGCGCGCGCCGAGAGGGAACCGCCGCCGCCGACCACGCGCGACCGGAGCCAGACCGTCGCCGCCGCGAATCCCAGCAGCGACGCGGTCGACACGATCCGATCGGCCGCCCAGGGCGTGACGACGCGGAGCAGACCGATCAGCGCCAGGTGCCCCGCCCAGTTCGGCAAGGGCTTCCAGTGGACCTCGTAATAAGGTCTGAACGCCGGATCACCGGCCGTCGACGCGTTGATGATCCGGGCGTTGTAGAGATGCGCCAGCCCGTCCTGAGTGACGAACCAGGGGACGGCCCAGATCGCCGCGACGACCGGCGCGAGCATCGCGACCGTGATCAGGACGTCGCGACACGGTCGACTCGGCTCAGCGGCCTTCAAGCCGAAGTCGCTGCGATCGTCGGCTCGTCCCCTTCCTTGCGTCACGCGCCCACCATCCTTCGGATCGCCCCGAAAGCGGGACGTCGCAGGATCATAGTCGAAACGCGAACCGGTCGACAAGCCGCCGTGTCAAAGGAAGAGCAAGGGCGTCGGCCCGGGCCTCCCGGTCGCCGCGTTCTCAAGACGTCGCCGTCGTTGAGAGCCGCCGAGATCGAGAGACCCGGATACGGGCGCCTTTGAAAACCGGACTGACGATCGAAAGTGATTCCCCGGCTGCGTCCTGCCGCCAGCGGTAAGTTGAAGCTCGAGGGTGTAATCGCAGCCGCCGAAGCGCGGCAAGGTCCTAAACATCATCATCAGCCCGCTCCCGACGCGAACGCCGGGAAACCGACGGCCGGCCCCCCCGAAAGGTAGGCCGGCTGTTAACCGAACTATGACACATGGATCGGCGGCCGACCGAAAAAACACGAAAGCCCGGCCCGAGAGATCGACCCGAACCAGCGAAGCCCAGACGGCCCTGAGGGCCGAGGCGCCGGCGAATCACGTCGAACGCGAGGAGAAATCGAGGCCGACCGTCGATTTTCAGGCAACCCCCCTTGCCGAAGGCGGGAGGATGTCGCTACCATACTCGAACGCGCCGACCGAGGCCGGCGGACGATCGCTTGAATTCGCCGCCTGGTGATGAAAATCGACTTGAAGTCGGCGGACGCGACGATATAGTAAGAAGTTTCACGGCCCAGGGCTGCTGGCGTAGCTCAACCGGCAGAGCAACGGTTTTGTAAACCGTAGGTTGTGAGTTCGACTCTCACCGCCAGCTCTCAACGTGGATTGAGGACGCCGAGAAGCCGACCGCCGAAATCGTCCCGGCTTCGCCTCGCGGGCGACCGGGAGGACGACTCAAGCGGGTGGATACCCAAGCGGCCAAAGGGGCCAGACTGTAAATCTGGTGGTTCTACCTTCGCAGGTTCGAATCCTGCTCCACCCACATTCGTTTCGTGAGGAAGTCGGGGAATTGAATCGTGCATCGGCCCTGGAGGGCCGGCGACGGAGGGAGGACGACGACAAGGACGGCGAGGATCGAACAAGCGAGCGAGCAAGTCCGACCGGCGACGGTCGGAGTCAAGGCGGCCCAAGCCGGGTAACGAAACGCGCACGCGGGTGTAGCTCAATGGTAGAGTCCCTGCCTTCCAAGCAGGCCGTGTGGGTTCGATTCCCATCACCCGCTCTGGCCCGGCGTCACCCAGCCGCCCGTACCGCACCGCGACGACCGACCTCGAAGACGACGCATCCGCAAATTACGCTGCCGTGGCTCAGTTGGTAGAGCGCGTCCTTGGTAAGGACGAGGTCCTGGGTTCAAATCCCAGCGGCAGCTCTTGGGTCGGTTGCCCAAAGTTCGGGCGTGATGGAAGACGTGCGCAGCGGTTGGCCCCGGCCGCTGGCAGAGCCGTCCGAAATGGACCTGGCTGGCGGGTGGGGCTTGGTATCGAATCGCCCGCCGAAGACTTGACTTCAGGAATGCCGAAAAGGCGCTGAACACATGGCCAAGGAAACATTCACCAGAACTAAGCCGCACGTCAACGTGGGCACGATCGGGCACATCGACCACGGCAAGACCACGC
>CALCIC010000894.1 GCA_937907405.1 uncultured Isosphaeraceae bacterium
CTGGTCTGGGCGATCCTCGTCGGCGGCACGGCCGCCTCGGCCCCCCTGATGGGCTGGCGCGAGGCGTTCTTCCTGTTCGGCGTCGTCGGCGTCGTCTGGACGGTCGCTTTCTCCCTCTGGTTCCGCGACCGTCCCGAGGACCATCCTCGCGCCAACGCCGCCGAGCGCGCCCTGATCGGCTCGGAACGGCCCCCCGCCGCCGGTCACGCGAACGTCCCCTGGCGGGCGATCCTCACGAGTCGCAACATGTGGGCGCTTTGCATCATGTATTTTGCGATTAACTATGCGTGGGCGTTCAACATGACGTACCTCCCCTCGTATCTCCAGGAGCGGTTCGGCGTGACCGAGGGGGACCGCGTCGGGGCGATCTACAAGGGGGCGCCGCTCTGGGTCGGCGCGGCGGGATGCTTTCTGGGAGGGGTCGCGGTCAACGCCCTGGCGCGCCTTCTGGGCGACCGCCGCCGGGCGCGCCAGGCGCTGGGGGTCTCGGCGATGGCGATGGGGGCGGCCTGCTGGTGGGGGGCGGTCCGCGCCGACGACATCCACCAGTTCAGCATCCTGATTTCGCTGGCCGCGTTCGGCGTCGACCTGACCCTGGGCGCGGCGTGGGCGACCTGTCAGGACCTCGGCCGCGCGCACGTCGCCGTCACGGCCGCCTGCATGAACACGATCGGCACCCTCGGCAGCGCGCTGGCCGGCTGGCGGATCGGCGCGCTCGTCGAGCATTCCGTGATCGCGCGGGCTGGCTCGCTCGACGTGGCCGCCGCGGGGATGTCGTCGGTCGACCGCCGTCTCGCGGTCCTCGACGGCTATCAAACGGCCTTCGGCACGTTCATGCTCGCCTTCGTCGTCGCCGCCGTCTGCTGGGCGCTGATCCACCCGAGGACGCCCCTCGGCTACGAGCACGACGAGACCTCCCCGGCCGTCGTGTAGATGATTTCGAATCGTACTCAAATCGGGCTGTAAGGTGAAGCAGTTGCGGTTTGGGACTGCCGCGCGGTTGGATCGGGCGGCGGCGACGTACTCGGTCGTGGCCTGGCGGTGGATCGGCCTGCGATCCAATCATCCCACCTCTTGACGTCCTCGCGCCAGTCGCTACATTGCATTGCGTTGTAGAGGTCGAGGAAGCGAGGGCGATTCGCGATGAGTCCCTGGGAGACGCAGTTGCGGAAGGGGATCGTCGAGCTGGCGGTGCTGGCGACGATCGCCGAGGGGGAGGCGTACGGGTACGGGATCGTGGTGCGGCTTCAGGGGGTTTCGGGGCTTCAGTTCACGGAGAGCACGGTCTATCCGGTGCTGGCGAGGCTGGCCCGCGAGGGCTTCCTGGCGATCCGGGTCGAGCCGTCGCCGGCCGGGCCGTCGCGGCGGTACTACCGGCTGACGGCCGAGGGGCGGCGGCGGTTCGACGCGATGGCCGAGGGCTGGAAGACGGTTTCGGAGAGCCTGTCGAATTTACTGAAAGGAGTGCGTTGATGAGCACGATCGACATGACGGTGATTTCGGGATCGTTGCAAACGCTGGTCGACGCCCGGCTCGACGCGATCGACCGGGCGCTGTTGGGCCGGGTGTCGCGGCAGGAGCGGCTCAACGTCGTCGGCGAGGTCGAGGGCCGAATCCACGAGCTGCTGCACGACCGCTGCGGCCCCGGCGTCGAGCCCTCGCGCGACGACGTCCTGGCCGTCTTCGCCCGCCTCGACCCGCCCGAGGCGTATCTGTGCGAGGGCGACGACCATGAGGAGCCCCGGGCCGCGCGGAGCCCGTCCCGGCCGCCGGCGCCGGCGTCCGCCTGGTCGGTCTCCGATCCAGGTCGATTCGCGCGATACAGCGGCATGCTCGGCCTGGCGTCGCTGGGGGTGGGGCTGCTCATGCCGCTTGCCTACGGGCTCGTCTTCGTGACAGGCAACGAGCTTCCGGTTTTGATCGGGGTCCCCTGCATCGGCCTGTTCATGATGCTCGGTGGTCTGGCGAGCCTCTTCCTGGCGATCTCGTCGCGGTTGAGCAACGCGTGGGCCGTCGTCGGGGCGGCGGCCGGCGTCCTGTCGTGCATCTTCGGCATGGCGGGAGTCGTCTTCATCATCTCCCTGTTGATTCTGTGACGAGCGTCTATGGGTGTCTGCAACGTTCATCGCGTTTACGCTTCAGACCGCGACGCGCGTTTCTCCTGGGTGTATGATCAGTATTCGCCAGGCTTGACCCGAGTCGCCACCTCGCATAGACTGACCGGATGACCACCGAAGCCGTCCGCGCGTGCTGATATTGCCTGGCACGCGCGAGGTCGATGACCATGGGGAAGGGCTCGCCATGACGAACTTGAAGCTGTCGATCCCGGACGACGTGATGGCGCTCGTCAACGCGCGAATCGCCGAGGGGCGCTATGAGTCGCCCGACGAGTACGTCGGGGAGTTGGTGCGGCGGGACGACCGGAAGCAGCGGGCCAGGCAGGTGCTGAAAGACAAGATTCAAGAGGCCCTGGACAGCGGCCCCTCGGAACCCATGACCCGAGAGGAATGGGATTCCATCGAGCGCGAGGCGACGGAACGGTGGGAACGTGAGAAGGCGAGGAAATGAGCCTCGTCGTCCTCAAGCGGCGCGCGGCTGAGCAGGACTTGGCCGGCGTCTTTTATCACTACCTCAGTCAAGGCGCCCCCAAGACCGCCCGGCGGTTCCTGGCTCAGGCCGAGTCGACCTTCCAGCGATAAGCCCGGCTGCCTTCCGTCGGAGCCCTATTCGAGCCCGAAGACCCTGCTCACCCCGGGCTGCGATACATGCCGGTGTCGCGCTTCCGCAATTACCTGATCTTCTACGTTCCCGTCCCGGGCGGGATCGATGTGTTTCGGGTCTTGCATGGGGCCCGCGACCTTGGTGAAGTCCTGGACGCCGAATTTAGGTGATCCCACCAGCCGCGACGTCATGGACCTTTGATTCGCCTTCCGAATAAGTGGAATCCAACGATGCAACGCAGTCGAACAGGTGCGGCGAATCGGGCTCTTGCGATGGCTTTCGGCGTCTTGCTCGTCGTCGGCTTCGGGGCCGTAAGCGCGGAAGCGCAGACGAAGGCCGCGAGGGCGACGGACGGCTCGTTCAAGAACCCGCTCAAGGAGCGGGGGGCCGACCCCTGGCTGATGCACCACGACGGCTGGTATTACCTGGCGGCGACGACCGGCGGCGACGTCCGGGTGCGCAAGGCCCGGCGCCTCGGCGGGCTGAAGACGGCCGTCGACCAGATCGTCTGGAAGGAAGACGACCCCAGCCGCAACAAGGGGGTCTGGGCGCCGGAGTTCCATCGACTTGACGGCGGCGACGGCCCGCGATGGTATCTCTACTACACGGGGAGCGACGGCAAGGAGCCCAACCACCGGATGTACGTCGTCGAGTCCGAGGGGGACGACCCGATGGGGCCGTACACCTTCAAGGCGAAGCTGCTCACCGACCCGAACGACGAATTCTACGCGATCGACGGCACCGTGCTGACGATGCCGGGCGGGGCGCGTTACTTCGTCTGGTGCGGGCGGCCCAGCCCGGTCGGTCAGGGGCTGTACATCAGCAAGATGGCGAACCCCTGGACCCTGGAAGGCCCCCGCGTCTACCTGAAGGCCGAGGGCTTCGGCTGCGAGCACGTCCGCGAGGGGCCCGTCGCGCTCCGGCAGGACGGCCATGATCGGACGTTCTTGATCTACTCGGCCTGCGGGGCCGACACGCCCGATTACAAGCTCGGCATGCTCTCGATCGAGGCCGGCGCCGACCCGATGGAGCCGTCCTCGTGGAAGCAGCATCCGAAGCCGGTGTTCACCCGCAACGACCAGGCCGAGGTCTACGGACCCGGCCACAACTCGTTCTTCCGGTCGCCTGACGGCAAGGAATACTGGATCGCCTACCACGCGAAGTCGGAGGAGGAGCGGGATTACAGCGACCGATCGGCCCGCGCCCAGCCGTTCACCTGGAGGCCCGACGGCACGCCCGATTTCGGCCAGCCCGCCAGCGTCGACGACGTCATCGCCGCGCCCTCCGGCGAGCCGGAGCGCTGAGCTAAGGCCGTCTCCGAACAGCACCGAGAGAACGGGGGAAAGAACCCACCACGGAGGACGCGGAGGACACGGAGGAAAGAAGAGAGGGGATGGAAGAGAGAAAAGACGGGAATCCGGGCGAGAATAGGCGGAAATGACGGAATTACCACGGAGGACGCGGGGGACCCGGAGGAAAGAAGAGAGGACAAGAGAGGGGAGTAGGTTATAAAAGAATCGAAAATTCTTGATTGATCTCTCTTCTCACTTTCCTCATTTTCCTTTCCCTCTTCTCCGTCCTCCTGCGCGGGCTTCTTCCCTCGTGGTGAGTTCCTCGATTTCGTCTTCCCTCTTCTCCGTCCTCCGTGGTGGGTTCAACGATTTTGTCTTCCCTAGCGGCGGAGGTCAGGGCCGCTGAGCAGCGTGTCGGGCGATGGCGCGGCGGTAGACGGCGAGCATGTCGTCGATTTTGGCTTCCCAGTCGAACTCGCGCTCCACGCGCTGTCGGCCGGCGCGGCCGAGGCGGTCGCGCAGGTCGGGGTCGGACGCCAGGCGGGACAGGGCTTCGGCAAGCCCCGCGATCAGCGCCTCGCGGGAGTCGGGGGGGACGAGGACGCCGCACGAGTCGTCGAGGTAATCGAGCGGGCCGCCCCAGGCCGTGGCGATCACCGGCTTGCCGCAGGCCATGGCTTCCAGGACGACCGCGCCGCCGCATTCGTGGATGCTGGGAAGGACCAGGACGTCGGCGTCGCGAAGTCTTCGGGCGCACTCCGTCTGCGACTGCCAGCCGGAGAACTGGACGCGGTCCTTGAGGCCGAGCCGTTCGGCCTGCTCTTCCAGGGCCGCGCGGATCGTCCCGTCGCCCAGGACTTCCAGGGTCGGCGGCGGCTGGATCTCGACTCGCGCCAGCGCTTCAAGCAGCAGGTCGACGGCCTTGAGCGGGATCAGGCGGCCGAGGAAGATGAACCGCGCGGGGCCGTCGCGGCGGGTCGAATGCTCGGGAGTCGACCAGATTTCCAGATCGACGCCGTTCTCGATCAGCGTGAGCACCTCCCCCTGAACCCCGGAGGGCAAGGCCCGGCGCGTCCGCTCGTTGGCCACCAACAGGGCCGAGGCCCGGCGCTTGCCCGGCGACAGGCGGTTCATCAGGTTGGTCGCCTTGCGGGAAAGCTTGAGGGCCGCCGCGCCGGCGCCCTTGGAGAAGGCGGGGGGGAAGCTCATGTCGCCGTTCATCGGGCCGATCACCACCGGCGCGCCCATCTCATACAGGAGCGAGGGCTCGCGCGGCGAGACCGGGATCGGCTGATGAACGACGTCGACGCGATGCGCGGCGATCAACCGCCGCGCCAGCGCCCGAGCGGCCCGTTGGGTGCTCAGCCGGCTCGCATAGCCCAGGGTGAAATACGAGATCTTCGACGGCAGGAGCCGGCCCAGATGCCACATGGCCTTGTTGAACGTGGTGTCGGGCAGGAAGTGCATCCGGTCGGCCTCGTCCGGCAGCAGGCCGACCAGTTCGTCCCGGGTCCGGGCGTGGACGACCAGCCACGCCTCGATCCCGCGCCGTCTCAGGTAGCGGAAGTAGTGCCAGGGGAGGATCGCCTCGCCGCCGAACCGCACCGAGGCGTGTTCGCTCACGATCAATACGCGAGGCGCGGGCCCCGGCTCGCCGCAGTCGTCCGTGGTTCGCTCAACCATTTGAGAATCAGTCCGCCTCATGAGCCGGGAGGTCTCGTCGTCGCCGGGACGCTCGCGGGGAGGATCGCGGCGGTCCGTTCAGGGGATTTCCAGCACGGCCAGGTCGTCTCCCTCCAAAATCAGCGTCGTCCGGCCGTCCTTCCATGATAGCTCACGACCGCCGACCAGTTCGCGGAAAGTTCCGGAGGCGGGCTGGTCGAGCGTGATCGTCGCCTCCCGCTTCTCGGGGCCGTCGTTGAAGACCGTCAGCAGATGGTCGCCGAACCGCTCGACGTGGACGCGGTCGTCGCTCGACCGCGCCCGGGTGATCGGTTCCCAGCCGGCCTCGGCGACGCGCTTGCACAGCGGCATGTACTTGCGAAACAGGGGACGGTCGCGGTTGTAAAGCTCGGGACGGGTGAAGTACGCGCCGTCGGACGCGTTGTGGCTGAAGAATCCGGGGAACATGCCGTAGGCGACGGCCCGTTTCATGTACTTCTCGACCTTGTCGGCGCCGAACCGCTCGAAATTGGTGTTCATCAGGAAGCAGAACGGCTTCCCCTTGCAAAGCGCCCGGCGGTAGAGCAGCTCGGCGTCGGCCATCGGCCGCCAGTTCCCCCCCGGGTTCCAGTCGGTTTCGGTCCCCATCACGTCGAGCATCGGGGCCAGCCAGGAGAGCCGGTCGGGGGTCGCGTTGGCCATCATCAGCTTACCCGCGGCGTGGACGTCGCGGGCCAGGCCGCGCGCGTACTCGAACGAGATCAGGCCGCGGAAGACGGCGGGGCGGCGGTCGTCGATCGAGAAGACCAGCGGCGCGTCGGCGGTCGCGAAGTGGTCGCGGCGGAAGTCGAGTTCGTCGGTCACGTAGCCTTCGCTCGAATCGATGTATTCGCCGTCGAGATCCCCCTTGCGGTCCGGGCCGTAGAAGCGGTCGCGGATTTTGGGGCTCCATTTGAGTTGGAAGTCGTTGACCTCGCCGGCGACGCCCGGCGCCGAGTTGATGCTCCAGACGATCCCCTTGTTCCAGGGCGCCTCGATCAGCCGGCCGGGGGGCTTGCCGTCGCGGTCGTGGTAGACGCTCGCGAGCCAGGCGCGGGCCTCGGCCCGGCCGGCCTTGGCGAGCCGCTCGGCCTCGGCCTGGGCGGCCTCGACGGTCCGGGGCATCTTCGGCGGCATCGGCATCCACCAGGTCAACGGCTCGGTGTAGCGGAACGTGAGGACGCCGTGCGCGTCGTCCCAGGCGGTTTCGTCGGCGCCTTCCTTGAATCGGAAGCCGAAGTCCTCCCAGTTTGGAACCGCGCTGATCTTGCTGAACGGCATCCAGAGCCCCTGGTCGGCGATCCGACGGACGAAGGCGTCCGGGAACGCCCGGTAATAGGCGTCGAGCGCCCCGCGGAAGCCCCAGGCGGGATCGAAATCGAACCGGCGGAACCGCAGCGCCGCGCGGTTTTTCTCAGGAGTCAGCGCGACGTCGAAGGCGATGAACAACTCGCCGGCCCCCGCGTTGTAGCCGATCCGATAGAAGGCCGGTCGATCGGGGTCGAGCCCCAACGCGTATCCCTTGTCCTCGCGAGCGACGGCGCCCAGCGGATAGATCGACATCCGGCCGTTCGCGCCGGCGCGGAACGTCCGGGCGTGCATGTATTCGACCCCCGGCTTC
>CALCIC010000895.1 GCA_937907405.1 uncultured Isosphaeraceae bacterium
TCCTGTTCATGGCCGGCGGCCCGTCGCATCTGGAGATGTTCGACGACAAGCCGCAGCTCGCCAAATTCGACGGCACGCTGCCGCCGCCGGAGCTGCTCAAGGGCTACCGCGCGGCGTTCATCAACCCCGACGCCAAGCTGCTGGGCCCCAAGTTCAAGTTCGCCAGGCACGGCCAGTCGGGGACCGAGCTCTCCGAGCTGCTGCCGCATTTGAGCCGGGTGATCGACGACGTGGCCGTGATCAAGGGGATGTCGACCGACGCGTTCAACCACGCCCCCGGCCAGATCCTGATGAGCACCGGCGCGATGACCTTCGGTCGTCCGAGCTTCGGCTCCTGGGCCTGCTACGGCCTGGGGAGCGAGTCCCAGGACCTTCCCGGCTTCGTCGTCTTCAGCACCGGCCAGAAAGGCCCCAGCGGCGGCTCCTCGAACTGGGGGAGCGGCTTCCTGCCGACGCTTTACCAGGGGGTGCAGTTTCGCAACGGGGGGGATCCGGTCCTCTACCTCTCGAACCCCAAGGGGGTCGACCGCGACATTCAACGCGACTCGCTCGACGCCGTCCGCCGGCTCGATGAGATCCGGCTGGCGAAGATGGGAGACCCCGAGATCGCCACCCGGATCAACTCGTACGAGATGGCCTTCCGGATGCAGATGACCGCCCCGGACGTCATGGACGTCTCCCGAGAGCCCCAGCACATCCGCGACCTCTACGGCGCCGAGCCCGGCAAACCGTCGTTCGCCAACACCTGCCTGCTGGGCCGCCGGCTGCTGGAGCGCGGGGTCCGGTTCGTGGAGATCTTCCACGAGGCCTGGGACCAGCACGGCAACCTCGTCGGCGGCCTCAAGCAGAATTGCGCCGAGACCGACCAGGCCTGCGCCGCGCTCGTCCAGGACTTGAAGCAGCGGGGGATGCTCGACGACACGCTGGTCGTCTGGGGGGGCGAGTTCGGCCGGACGCCGATGGTGCAGGGGGGGGCCGACGGCCGCGACCATCACCCCAACGCGTTCTCGATGTGGGCCGCCGGCGGCGGGATCAAGCCGGGGATCAGCTTCGGCCAGACCGACGACCTCGGCTTCAGCGTGGCCGCCGACAAGGTCCACGTCCACGACCTGCACGCCACGCTCTTGCACCTGCTCGGCTTCGACCACACCCGGCTGACGTATCGGTTCCAGGGCCGCGACTTCCGGCTCACCGACGTCGAGGGCCGGGTCGTCAAGGAACTGCTGGCGTAAGCCCCTCGTCGCGACGGCCGAACGGCGTCCTGGTCCCGGCGGTCAGGGCCTGCTCGGCCGCCGAGCGGAGGTCTGCGCGGATCTGCGCCACGGCCTCCTCGGCTTCGCGGGCTTCCGCGCCGCGGTCGAGCTGGTCGAGCGCCTTCGCGTAGCGTTCCAGGGTGTCGGCGTAATCCGGGTCCAGGGTCCCTCCCGTCTTTCTGCGGATCGTCAGAGCCCGCCTCAGGTGAAGCTCGGCCCGATTGTACTTCTCTTGCCGGAACTCGACGGCCGAGAGGTCGTCGAGCGTCGAGGCCAGCGACAGATTGTTCGGCCCGACGGCCTTCTCCTCGACCTGCATGGCCTCGTAGAACAACGCCTCGGCCTGCGCGTCGTGGTGTTGCTCCCGATGAATCTGCGCGAGCAAATAGAGGCTGTCGAACAGGACGTCGGGCTTGAGGCCGGCGTCCTTCCTGCGGACGTCGACGACCCATTTCGCCAGCGGCTCGGCCTCCGCGTAGCGTTTCTGAACGTAGAGCACCCGCGACAGATCATGATAGCTGCGGAGCAGCAGCCGGTTGCTGACCGCCTGGTACGGTTTGACCGCGTCGATGGCCGCGTTGAACCGATGTTCGGCGATCGGGTAGTCGCCCCGGTTGAACGCCATCCAGGCCATGTTGTTGTAGTAGGACCAGTCGATGATCACGGCCGTGGGGATTTTCGAGGGCGGGGGCTGAGGCTGCGCCTGGACCGAGCCGCCGGCCAGGACCAGGCCGATCGAGAGGCCGCGGATGAGCAGACGATGAAAGCGTTTCATGTCGAGTCCGCCGGTTGGGGGGGATCGGGATCGAGAACGTCCATCAGACGCCCCTGATCCTAATCTAACCCGCGAACGGGCGGCCGTCACGCCTTATGAACGCGAACCGATCGCGTCGAGGGCGGCGGTCGCCCAGGGACGCGATCGGTCCGAGGAAGCCAGGTCATGTCCAGGCGATCCCCTCGATCAGCGGGCGCCGGGCTGGCTGAGGAGGGTCGGCTGGGTTCGGGTCGTCGTCCCCGTTCCGCCGATGCCCGCCGATCCCATCCTGGCGAAGTCGATGGCCCGGATCGTGAACGAGGTCTGGAGGATCGACTGCAACACCGACTGGAACGGGGCGACCAGACGATCGAGGAAGATCGTCCCTCGGACGATCGGATCGCGGTAGACCACGACGCGGTCGCCGGGCATGAGCTGGTAGTTGGTGGTCGGATCGCCGCCGCTGGTGATCGCCGCCAGGTTCACCGGCAGGAGCTGCTCGCAGCAGGCGCCCGGCGGGGCGGGGCGGACCAGGCGGATGTTTTGCGGCGCGGCCGTCGGCAACAACCCGCCGGCGTACTGGAGCGCGTCGAGGACCGTCTCGTTGCCCGTCACCGGCAGCTTGCCGGGCGCCGCCACGTCGCCCAGGACGTAGTAATTCTTGCTGTTGTACGCCGTCACGTCCACGAACACCCGGTCAGAGTCCTTGGGATCGATCTTGTTGAGGATCTTGCCGGTGTCGAGGTCTTCCTCGTACAGTCCGAGGACGCTGTCGGTCAGGTATTTGCGCAGGTGAAGGACGATCTTTTCCTTCACCTCGGGGATCGTCAGGCCGGCCACGAAGACCTCGCCGTAGAAGCCGAGAGTGATCTTGCCGTCGGGACGGACCAGGCGCTCGCCCGAGATCGGCCGGCCGGGCAAGGCTTCCAGCACCTCGACCAGGACCAGGTCGGGGGGCTCGACCACGTAGTCGGGCATCGCGACCTTCTTGAACTCGGTCGGTATGTTGCTGTTGGCGATCTTCTCTTCCGGCGTGCGGACGGTCTGGCAGCCGCATGAGGCGGCGGCGACCAGCGTCATCAACCAGCCGGCCCGGCGGATCTTCCCTGTGCGTTCCATGCACCTCTCCTCCCGGCACTCCGAGACCGGCTCGGCAGAAATCCCCGTCTCACCCATCGAGCGGTCGCCGTAATCCTTCACGACGCGCCCCGCTCGCCGGATCCCATTTCTGCAATTCATCCCAACCCTGTACGATTCAGCATCCGATCCGTCGTCGGAGGGATCGGTCTTGACAGTAGCTAAAATCGGCATAATCGCCCGCTCGCTCAAATCGAAGTCACACTGTTTTTTCGGTTAGCGGGTACGCTCCGGGAAATTGCGAGACGGGCGCTGGTAGAACCGCCGGGAATCCTCCCTCCCGGACGTGGCCGCGACCGGGGCGGCGGCTCTCGTCCGCCGGGGCTCGGCGCGGTTGAAGTAGCTGGAAGCCTGCCCCCCCGAGATGTTCATGTTCCTCGTGTGCGCCGCGGCTTGCGGCGCGGCCTGACTTCCGCCCCGGACCCCGCTGATCTGCCCCGAGCCGAGCCCGGTCATCTGCTGGATCGACGAGATCGCCGTCAAGCCCGCCTGGCCCCGCGTCATCGGCATCCCCAACCCCCCGTACATGAGCATCGGGGCCATCGGATCGACGTACAGCGGATTCGCGTATCCCGTCGCCGCCGCGGCGTTTGCGGCGGCCGCCTGCTGCGCGGCCGCCGCCGCCGTCGCCCGACCGGGGAACGCCGGCGCCGCGCCGTTCTGGTAGGGATCGACGTGCGCCGCCTGCCCTCGCGCGGTCGCCTGGAACATCGGAACGGCCGCAAGCGACGCCAGGAGCCCGATCACCATCCGCTGTCGACCCGTCATGACGCGCCGTTCCTTCCTTAAACAGAGGATCAAGCCGAACCAGGGCCAGCGGCCCCCGCCAATGTCTTCCATCGGCATGCCCGTCGCCCCATTCCAGGCAATCGAAGTCTGACGACCACAAAACTCCGCGAAATCCTCGTAGGCGGCGCAAGCTCGGTTATCGTTGTTTGCGTAAAACCCTGGTTCTACGCGGGTTCTCCATTTTAACTGAAGCGGGAGGAACGGCGGACCCGATCGAAATCGCTAGTGATCGAGCACGAAAGCCGGCTCCGCCTCCGGTTCAGGATCATTCAAAGAGGCGCGGCACATCACCCCGATCGAGACGAGGCAAGGATGCGGACGAATTCGATGAGGAGGTTCTCCGGGAGGGCGCTGGCCGTTTTCGCGACGGTCGTGATCCTCTCCGACTGGACCATGGCGCAGCAGACCGGTTTGTTTCCGCTGGCTCCGATCCGCCGGCAACGGCCTCGGTGCGATCAGCAAGACCCGGTCTACCGGCTCTACAAGGACCAGTATTTCGGCTACCATCCGACGCTCTGGCGGCGGTTCCCCGACGGCTGGGGCGCGCCCAGCCCCGAGGCGCCGGACGCGGCGAAGTCGTTCAAGGAGATCCCGTTGCAAACCCTCGACGGCGAGGGGGTCGACCAGGGGGACGAGCAGCCGGAGCAGGGGCCGGATATGCAAGAAGGCCAGCCCGCCCAGGACCAGCCTCGGCTTCCCAAGCCTCCGGCCGAGGACAACCGCTCACCCTTTGAGATCGACGCGCCGGACGCCGCGCCCAACGGAGCGAAGCCTCCGGCCCGAGGCGAGCCTTCGCCTTTTGAGGGGCTCGACCCCCGCGCCGGGTCTCCGAGGTCGTCGCGACCGGCCGCGCCGGAGCTGGCGCCGCCGACCACCACGACCACCCGGGTCTCCCGCCGCCGTCGCCCCGCCGAGATCGACCCGGCGGACGCCGGCAGCCCGCTCCTGGCGGCCTACGAGGAGTCGAACCGGAACGTCGCCGACGCGACCCCCGAGGACGTGAACGGCGCCCTCGATGCGCAGCCGGTCGTCGCGGCCGCCGCCGAGGACCACCAGCACCAGCCCCCCGCGAGGCGGAGCCGGCTCGGCACGATGCTGGGCGGCCTGGGGTGGAACGTCCGCCGCTGATCGTCGCGGCCCGCGTCCTCCGGTCGAGATTCGTCCGCGACGGGGGCGAGACTCTCGCCGAGCATCCCTCTCCGGGAACCGCTCGGCGGGGCGCTCGCCCCCGGCGGCGTTTCCGGAGACCGCTCTAGCGGCCGCCCGCTCCAAGTCGTCAGAATCAGGCGTTGCGCGAATCGAATCCAGCGCCTTCCCGGCGGGTCGTCGAACCTTTCGAGCAAGAACCACCCGGCATGCGACATCCGAGCCCCGGATCACGATCACGACTCCTCGCGTACGCCCTCCTCGGCCTGGCCGTCGTCGGCTCGTTCCTCGCTCTCGCCTGGAACCACGACCGGCTGGGAGGCTGGGGGAGGGCGGTCGGCCTTCCGCTCGGGCTGGCCGCGGCCCTGTTCGCGACGGCGGCTTTCCAGTTGTTCCGAGGTCGGCGGACGGAGCCGGCGACCGATCGGCCGACCGATCTCGAGGCCTTCGACCCCGAAGTCCTGGCGAATGCGGCCGAGGTCCAGTCGGCCCGAGCCCGCGAATTCATCGACCAGATCCGCGACGTCGACCGCCGCGAGAAGCTCAAGGGCGAGTTGGCCCGCCTCGACGGCGCCCGCCGAGCCCCGCCGACCGAGCTGAACGTCGTCGTCTTCGGCACCGTCTCCGCCGGCAAAACCTCGCTGATCAACGCCCTGATCGGCCGCGAGGTCGGCGAGACCGGCGCGGTGATGGGGACGACCCGGCACGGCGAGAATCACGTGTACACGCTCCAGGGCGTTGATGGGACCGTTCGTCTGACCGACACTCCGGGGGTCTCGGAGGCCGGACCGGGGGGCGTCGACCGCGAGCGCGAGGCGCGGGGGCTGGCGGTCCGCGCCGACCTGCTGCTGTTCGTCGTCGACCACGACCTGGTACGGGGGGAGTACGCCCCGCTGATCGAACTGGCCAGGCTGGGCAAGCGGTCGATCGTGGTCCTTAACAAGAAAGATCGATTCCCCGACGCCGACCTGTCGGCGATCCTCGCCAAGCTCCGCGAGCGGCTCGACGGCGTCGTGCCGGCCGAGGACGTCGTGGCGGTCGCCGCCGCCCCCCGACCGATCCCGTTGCGGACCATGCTCCCCGACGGCGGATACGACACCGTCTACGAAGTCCAGGAGCCCGACATGAAGAGCCTCCGCGACCGGATCGCCGCCGTCCTGGCCGACGAGGGGCCGTTGCTTCGAGCCGCGAACCTTCTGGTCAAGACTCGACTGCTCACCGACGAGGCCGAGTCGGACGTCGACCGCGAGCGGCGCCGGCGAGCCGACGAGGTGGTCGATCGGTATCAGTGGGTGACCGCCGGCGCCGTCTTCGCCAACCCGATTCCGGCCCTGAACCTGATCGCCGGCGCGGCGGTCCAGCTTGACATGATGGCCGATCTGGCGGGGGTCTACGGCCTGAACCCGTCCTCCACGCAGCTCCGGGCGCTCGCCGGACGGATGGTGCAGGCGATGCTCAAGGTCGGGCTGGTCGAGGCGGCGGCCTCGGTGGTCGCGGGGGTCTTCAAGCGGACCCCGGTCACGTTCGCCGCGGCGGGGGCCGTTCAGGCCGTGACGATGGCGTACCTCGTCCGGATCGCCGGCAAGGCCCTGACCGAGTATTACCGCAACGGCGAGACCTGGGGCGAGGAAGGGATCGAGGCCGCGATCCTCCGGCAGTTCGAGCTGAACAGCCGCGCCGAGTTCCTCCAGGACTTCGCCCGCCAGGCCGTCGACCGGCTCTTGCGGAAGGTCCGTTCGACGGCCGCCGAGGTCGCGGGGCGGGCCGATTCTCGATACCCGAGAAAGACCGAGGCTTGAACACATGAGCGCGCCTCTGGACCATTCATCGCCTCCCGCCGAGACGCCCGAGCCGGCGGCCTCGGCCCTCGACCCGCTGCTCGCCGAGCTGGAGCGGAAGCGGGGCGTCGACCCCGTCGTGATCGCCCCCGACGCGGTCGACCGGGCCCGCGACAGCCTCGACGCCACCATCAGCTCGCTCAAGTTGACCCCCGAGGAGGAGCGGGCGATGGCCTCCGAGCTGGCCCAGCTCCGCGACCTGGCGCTGAAGCTCGACCAGGCGACCGTCGAGATCGTGGCCTTCGGCATGGTCAGCCGGGGCAAGTCGTCGGTCCTCAACGCCTTGCTCGGCCGTGATCTGTTCGAGGTCGGCGCCGTCCATGGGACCACCGTCCGGCGGTCGGCTCACGAGTGGGCCGACGCGGCGGCCGACGGCGACGGGCTCGACGGCGCCCGGCTCGTCCTGGTCGACACGCCCGGC